>CAMWXM010000004.1 GCA_947178195.1 uncultured Ruminococcus sp. | reverse complement strand
TCGCTCTCCCTCGACAGCTTTTTTATTATATCACCTTTTTTCTCACTTGTCAACAGTTTTTCTGCATTTTTTTGCATTTTAGCATTTTGTACAATTTTCCAAGAATTTTGTATATAAAAATGCAATAAATAATAAAGAGCAGTTATCATCAAACTGCTCTTTATTATGATAAGATCTAATATTAAGACTTATTCAATATCTGGAACATCGCCAAGATCTTCAAGTGCAGAAGCGTCAAATTCTGTAAATTTATCAACCTTTGTCAATACTGTCTTTGCGCCATCAATTTCCATTGTAATAAGATCGCCGTCTTTTTTGAATTCAACCTCTTCGCCGTCAAGCGTTGCAATTATAGTATCATCATCTTTTACTTCCCATTCAAAGCTTTCCGCTTCTTCTCCGACCGAAGATACCGTACCGGTTTTATCATCTTTGAGTTCCATCTGAGCCATTACAGCAACAGGTATTCCCATAAATTCGTCAGAAATAGTCATACCTTCCATATTCATTTCCTTGCATTCCCACTTACCTACAAAAGCGTCTTCGCTGCTGCCGCAAGCTGTAAGACAAGTTACCGACATAGCAAGTGCTGCTATCATACCAAATAATTTTTTCATTTTAAAACTCCTATAAACTTAATTTATGATAATCTTCTATCACATAAATAGCATTATACCACAGTTATGGCAAATTGTCAATGTAAAATTGCAACAAAAATCATTCGCCGTAAACTGCTATATATGGAAGATTCCTAAAAAATTCTCCACAGTCAAGTCCGTATCCGACAACAAATTCATCAGGGATAGTAAACAACGACATATCCGGTTCAAAGTCCACAGCTCTCCTTGAAGGTTTATCTAAAAGAGTAACAACTGTCAGTGAAACAGGCATACGTTTTTTAAGAAGCTTTACAACCTCGCTCAGTGTTCTTCCTGTATCGACAATATCTTCAATAATAACCACATGATAACGACTTATATCCTGTTCTATATCCATTGTCAGCTTCACCTCGCCTGTGGAAACTGTACTGTTATAGTAGCTTTTTGCGCACATGAAACCAATCTCGCACGGAACAGCTACCCGCCTGCACACATCAGCCATAAACAAAAACGCACCTTTAAGTATGCTTACCAGAAGAATAGGCGTACCGTCATACAAGCTGTTTATATAGTCGGCTGCCCTGTCGATTTCCTTGTGAATTTCTTCCGCTGTAATAATAATTTTTTTTATTTTATTATTGTATTCTTCTAGGCTTTTGATTTCCATTTCAAACACTCCTTTTAAAAATAATTATAACAGCTTTTTCCGACAAAATCAACCTCAAAAATTTTGTGCAAAAAACTTGACAAATATAAAATTTAGTGTTAAAATATTACTATCATTTTAAATGCAGCGACGAAGAGAAGTAGCAAGGAAATTCGTTCAAAGTGAGTGTGGGGTAGTGAAAACCACATATCAGAGTCTTTGTGAATAACACTTCCGAGCAGCGATCTGAACGTCACAGGATTATTAGGAAAGCCGTAAACCGTGCGTTAAACGGTAAACTTTAAGCGACTGTTACTTTTTTAAAGCGGCAGTAATTTAGGTGGTACCACGGGTGATTTATCTCTCGTCCTATTTTCAGGGCGAGAGTTTTTTATTTATGAAAGGAAGATTAAAATGAAACACACAGACATCAAAGAAGTATTTTCAAATCCTGACATTCTTGAAAATACCGTTACGGTATGCGGATGGGTAAGAACGGCAAGAAACTCCAAAAACGTAGCTTTTATCGAATTGAACGACGGCACTACTCTTGAGCATCTGCAAATCGTAATCGACAAAGAATCCGGCATAGCTTATGAGGACGCTATGCATCTCGGCTGTTCTCTCAAGGTCACAGGAACAGCAGTACCGTCCAGGCAAGGCTCAGTCGAGATAAATGCGGAGTCTATTACTGTTCTGGGCGCATGTCCCCTTGAATACCCTCTCCAGAAAAAAAGGCATACTCTTGAATTTCTTCGCACAATGCCTCATCTCAGAGGAAGAACAAACACATTTAACGCTGTACTGCGTGTACGTTCGGTAATGGCTGAAGCAATACATCAGTATTTCCAGGACAGAAACTATGTTTATGTAAATACTCCCCTTATTACCGGCAGCGACTGCGAGGGTGCAGGCGAAATGTTCCAGGTAACGACTATAGGATACTCCAACGATTATAAAAGCGAAGAAGAATATTACAGCGATGACTTTTTCGGCAGACGTGCAGGTCTAAGCGTATCAGGTCAGCTTGAAGGCGAAGTTGCTGCCATGGCAATGGGCAAGATATACACCTTCGGACCCAGCTTCCGTGCCGAAAACAGCAATACTCCCAAGCACCTTGCGGAGTTCTGGCATGTTGAACCAGAAATAGCCTTTGCAGAGCTTCCCGATGTAATAGAAGAAGCCGAAAGCATGATAAAAGCAGTTATCCGCACTGTTCTTGATAAATGTCCCAGTGAAATGAAATTCTTTGACGCACACTTTGAAAACGGCATTATTAACAGATTAGAAGAACTTATATCTCACGAATTTGCCGTATGTGATTACACAGAAGCAATAAAGCTTCTTAAAGAATCCGGAAGAGATTTCCAGTACCCTGTAGAATGGGGCTGCGATCTCCAGACTGAACATGAAAGATATATTTCAGAAGAGGTATTTAAAAAAGCTGTATTTGTAACAAATTACCCTAAAGAGATAAAATCCTTCTATATGAAACAGAACGAAGACGGAAAAACCGTTGCCGCTGTAGACCTGCTTGTACCTGGCGTAGGTGAAATAATTGGCGGAAGTGAAAGAGAAGCGGATTATGATAAGATAACAGCCGCTATGAAGGAAAGAAATATGAATCTTGATTTGTATAAGGATTATCTTGAGCTCCGCAAATACGGCTCTGTACCTCACGGCGGATTCGGTCTTGGCTTTGAGCGTCTTATCATGTATGTAACAGGCGTTTCAAATATCAGAGATGTTATTCTTTATCCGAGAACCGTCGGAAGCATCAGATAAAAACCATTTATTTTTGAAAGGAATGATATTATGTCTAAATCACTTTATATCCCGGAAGGATACAGATCCTCTCTGACTTTAAGAGAAACTCAGCATGCGATAAAATATATCAAGGATATTTTTCAGCAGGCACTTTCATTTGCACTTACTCTTGACCGTGTGACCGCTCCGCTCATAGTAAAAAAAGGAAGCGGTATCAACGATGACTTAAACGGTGTTGAAAGAAAGGTAGATTTTTCGATCAAGGAAATCGAAAACGATGCCGAGGTTGTCCAGTCTCTTGCCAAGTGGAAAAGACAGGCTCTTTACAGATACAATTATAATGCCGGCGAAGGAATTTATACTGATATGAACGCTATCCGTCGAGATGACGATACAGATAATATGCATTCCATTTTTGTAGACCAATGGGATTGGGAAAAGGTTATAACCCGTGAAAACCGCAATGTTGAATTTTTAAAATCAACAGTAAAATCTATAGTCAAAGCAATAGTTTATACTAAAAGAAAAGTAAGCCTCAGATATCCTCAGCTTGCGCTTCAGATTTGTGAAGACGTGCATTTTATAACCTCTCAGGAGCTTGAAGATATGTATCCTGACAAAACTTCAAAAGAGCGTGAAAAGCTTATTTCCGAAAAATACAAAACTGTATTTATAATGCAGATAGGCGGAAAGCTCAAAAGCGGAGAACGTCATGACGGACGTGCGCCGGACTACGACGACTGGTCGCTCAACGGCGATTTATTCATCTGGAACGAGGTTTTGAAGACAGGACTTGAGGTTTCTTCAATGGGTATCCGTGTTGATGAAAAATCTCTTGTTTCACAGCTGAAAGAGGTTGACGCAGAGGATCGTCTTAAATACGATTATCATAAAAACATAGTAAACGGCGTATTTCCGCTTACTATCGGCGGCGGTATCGGTCAGTCAAGACTTTGTATGCTTTTGCTTGAAAAGGCTCATATCGGCGAGGTTCAGGTTTCAGTATGGCCCGAGGATATGACTCAAAAATGTAAAGAAAATGGAATAATTCTTCTTTAATACAATTATAATTGCATGTACATAAGGAGTTCAGATATGGATAAGTATGAATTATTTTGGAGTACAATGGAATTATGTAATTGGGATAACGAAGGTAATGATGATAAGGTTTTATTTCCTGTCATCAAGCATTTATCGGAGGCTGATGATGAGACCATTTTCAAATTTGATGATTTAATGTCTGAACTTTTATATGATCTTGATACTAAAGAGCTTGCGAAATCATGCGAAGAAGTTGAAGGTTGTATCAGCGACGACGGATTTTTGTATTCAAGATGTGTAGCTTTAATAAATGGAGCTAAATATTATGAAAATGCTAAAAAAGGCAAATGTAAAGAAATGTGGGAAATGGAATTTGAATCTCTGCTTTATGTTCCACAAAAGGCATGGGCATTAAAGAATAATGCTGATATTGATGAATATCCTCATATTGCACCATTAAGCTATGAAACTGGCAGCAACGAAAGCGGCTGGAAATAAGTTAAATGGATGATAAAAATGAAGATTATTTCTGGTCATAGAAGTTTGTATGTCAACGGCTAATGCAAGGAGCATGCCATATAGCATAGCATTTTCCTGAAAAAAAGCTTGACCTTTTTGAAAAAAAGTAGTAAAATTATAAAAGAGAAAAACAACAGCGGCTTGCAAAATTTTAATAAAAAATGTCGTATAATGATATGCGACGTAATTAGTCCGATTGTTGTAATATAAGGGATAATCCCTGAAAATTGGAGGAAATATCATGTCAAAAAAATTCATTGTTGAAACTTCTGCGAGACACGTTCATCTTTCACAGGAGCATCTTGAAATTCTTTTCGGTAAAGGCGCTGAGCTTACAAAGAAAAAAGACCTGTCTCAGCCGGGACAGTTTGCTTGCGAAGAACGAGTAACTATTGTCGGACCTAAAAAAGAAATGCCTAACGTATCTATTTTAGGTCCTGTACGTCCTGAAACTCAGGTTGAGCTTTCTGCAACCGATGCACGCTCGATCGGTATTGCAGCTCCGATCAGAGAATCTGGCGATGTAAAGGATTCAGGAGCATGTAAAATTATCGGACCTAAGGGAGAAGTCGAAATAAGCGAAGGCGTTATTATAGCTAAACGTCATATTCATCTTACTCCTGAAACGGCAGCTGAAAGAAATGTCAAGGACAAGGATGTTGTATGGGTAAAAATCGACACAGACGGCAGAAAAGCAATTCTTGGCGATGTTGTTGTCAGAGTTTCGGAAAAATATGCACCTGCTATGCATATTGACACTGACGAATCAAATGCAATTTCGGCATTTAATGGCCTTGAAGGCGAAATCGTTGAAATTTAATTCAATTACATAAAATGGGACGCTTTTAGTTTAGCGTCCCATTTTTCTTATGCTACCATTAAGCTAGTTTTCGAGATTTTAGAAAATGTTTTCAGGTAATCAAAAGAGAAAGATAAAGTTTTATTCCTACTTTTTTTCTAAAAAAGCAGGAATTATTTTTGCCTCACCGGAGGTAACAATATCACGGCTTGCATTATCATATTCCACTACAAGACCTGCATTATCGCTGATTCCCACAGCCTTTCCGACATAATTAACACCATTTTTTAAAACAGCCACATCACAGCCAATTATGCACATACGGCTGCGGTACTCATCAATAAAGCGAGCCTTATCAAAATCCAGAAGAAGAATATCCAATTCATTTAAAATTTGTGCTGCCAGCATATCGAGGGAAAAAATTTTTCCTGTTTCATCTTCAATTGAAGTAACAATTTCAAGAAGCTCAGAAGGAAAAATTTTTTTTATGCTTTTCACATTAAGACCTATTCCCACAACTGCAAAATCAGGCCTTCCGTCCGGTTTAAGGGTACTTTCGGTCAGTATCCCGCAAAATTTTTTTCCATTTAAATAAAGGTCGTTCACCCATTTGATTTTTGTATTTATGCCGCATATCTTGTCGGCAGCCCTTGCTGCGGCAACAGCGGTGCAGGGCGTAAGAAGGCTGATTTTTTCCGGTTCTGTATCGGGACGCAATATAACAGTCATATAAATACTTGTACCCATAGGTGAAAAAAAGCTTCGTCCGAGCCTGCCCTTACCCTGGGTCTGCATATGAGCAATAACGACTGTACCGGAAGGCTCACCTTGTCTGGCAAGCTCTTTTGCGTAATTATTTGTAGAATCCGTTTTATCTAAAATAATTATTTTTCTGTTGTCATTTTTTTTAAGAAGCTTCTTTATATCATTCATTTTAATCACCTTTTCCGTCAAAATTAATATAATATTAATAATAAAATTCTGTTCACAGCCGAAAATATATGAAATATTATCCTATGCGAACAGTTTGTAATATTATTAAGAGGATTGATTTTATGACAGAAGACATACTGCTTGTAATTGCGATGATAACCGATACATTTTTAGCATCTCTTTCCTATAGCAGCGGCAAAATCAAAATACCATTTATTTCGGGATTAATTATAAGCGTTATCAGTTCAGCAGTACTTACTATTTCTCTATGCATTTCAAAATTTGCTGGAATGTACATTCCCGATAATTTTTGCCGTATTTCCGGAGCAATTCTTTTAGGACTGATAGGTACTGTACAATTTTGTCAGAACGGCTTAAAATCCATATTAAAAAAGCACAGCGGAAATGGCAGATTGTCCTTTCGTTTTTTCAACATTGGCTTTGTGATAAGCGTTTATCTGGACGAAACCAAAGCCGACGCCGACCGTTCAAATGTACTTTCAGCAAAAGAATCCATTGCACTTGCGGCAGCGCTTTCCATTGATTCCATATCAGGAGGATTAGGCGCAGGATTATCGGGAGCAAACGTGTTTCGTGTATGTATCATGAGCCTTATTTTCGGACTACTTTCAATTGCAGCAGGCAGCAAGCTCGGTGCAGGAATAAGCCATAAAAGCATAGATCTTTCATGGCTTTCGGGAGTATTTTTAATAATCCTGGCTATAATTAAGCTTTTATGAAATTCTGGCAAGGGTTCAGAATTCATTCAACAATCGGCAATATCATTTATATCAGAAAAAGACAAAAGCTTAATGAATATCAACCTTTTTGTCCTTAAAATCCTCAAGTCTTATTTCATATGCTCTGACCACTTCCGTTTCAAATGCAAGAGTACGATCCTTTTTACACAATTTATGCAAAAGTTTTTTTGTAAAAAAAGGATTCAGAACTAGGAGCGGTCCAAGAAGATAGGTTGCATAAAAATTATTTTTAACATAGCCCTCCGTAAAAGATTTTTTATTCATAGGAACGCCCTTTGTCATCTGAACAAAAGGCTGATAATCTTCACCGGGAAAGCCTTCGGTAAACTGAGCCCTGAATGCCGCTATCTCAATATCTTCATAATTGCCCAGAACAAGACCGCTGAAACGCTTCATCATATTTCTTTTGGCATAAAAATCCGTTACCTTCAGACCTTCAACAACTGTTCCGTCCGAGTCAATAATTTTCTGCCCGAATATTTCATGAGAATTTCCTGTCAGAAGAAAAATAACCCCTTTTTCGATAAGCTCTTCTATTCGTTTTTTATAGGGTTTAAGACGCTCTATAACCTGAAGCTGAGTATTTTCAGTCATAGGTCCCATATATATCATATCAACATCATTATCTGCAAAATATGGCTTCTGGTTAAGCGGCGTTGAGATATATTCAGCTTCCGGGAGACAAAGCTTCAAATACCGCATATTTCCACTGTCGCCGAAAAGATTACATACCTCAGGAAAAAGTTCTTCAATTACAATGCTCATTATTTATTCTCCTTGCCAATTTGGTCATCAGCTTTAAGCTGCGCCTTTATGCTGTTAAGCGATTCAACATTGAACAGATCGTACATAATAATAATTTTATCGAAAAGCTCAGGCTTTAAAAGCTTTACCGTATCCGTTTCATTGCGGCAACAGAAGATTTTCTGTCTGTCCACTCCAGCAATAAGCAGCCTTACCATATAATCCTCAGCTCTTTTCCCGCCGACAACGATTTGCTTTATGTCCTGACCCTTAAAAAATTCAAAATCCGTTTCATATATCCATGCTATATTTTCAGAGGTACGCTTTCCGTCATAAAGGTCTTCCAGAATCATAATAACAGCCTTATCGCCGCTTTCCTTTCTTACAAAACCGCATACTCCCGAACAAGCCACAGGGTTCTGACCTTTTGCCAGAGAAACTATTACTTCCTTTCCACCTGCTGTAAAGCTGTCATATCTTGACTTTACTACCTCAACCTCAGACATAGCCTCCGAGACCTGCTTATCTGAAAGTCCGAAGGTTCTTGAAAAAGTAACCGCAGCACAGACGTTATAAAGATCGGTTATGCGATTGTTCGGAAGCTTATAGCGTTCCTTTTTGCCGTCATGCATAATGACCGCTTCGCCGTTTTCCGAACCGATTGCTTCAAAATCAATTTCCGGAGAACCAAATCCGCATTTACAGGAAGCACGTCCGATATGATTATAATGGCGATATGAAAATTCAAGTTTGTTTCCGCATTTCGGACAGTTCACAATATCGCAGATAATATTTTCCGATTCAGCAGTTTCTCCCTCAAGCTTAGCGATACCAAAATATGTTCTTGGATTATTTTCCGCAAGCCTGCTGCTTATCAGATCGTCTCCATTTAAAATAAGCTTCGTTTTTTCAGGAATATTTTTATTCAGAAAATTAAAAATAAATTCAGTATGTGCATTTCTTTTCATAGAATCACGCTGTAAATTTGTACAGACAAGCCAATCAGGTTTAACGCATGGTAAAACTCGTTCTGCACTTCTTTCATCGACCTCTAAAACGGCGGTATCAACTTTAAATTCGCCCTTCACAGTGCACTTGTCAAGCAGCAGCGAAGCGATTCCGGTATCGACATTTCCGCCGAAACTGTTATTAATAATATCATATCCGTTAGCCTTTAATATATTGCTTATCATATTTGAAACGGTAGTTTTACCGTTTGTACCAGTCACAGCAATAACATTCTGTGGCATATCGAAATGCTTTAAAAGACCGGGATAAAAAATAAGCATAATTTCCCCCGGAAGATTTGTGGCATTACGTTTCATCAGACGCATTAACTTTATAAGGAGCTTTGCTCCGATTACTGAAATATAAAATCTAAGTGGTTTTTTCATTGCTTTTTCCTCATATTCAATATTGACGTTTTCCATCTATTTTATAATATCATTTTTGACGAAAAATGTCAATATTTAAAAGAATTATGACTACTATTTTTGATTAAATAAAAAAAGGTGCAAAGTCCATATTCAGACTTTACACCCTTGCTCAATCATCGTTTTCTTCGGGAAGCTCAAGCGGCTGCAGTTGCAATTTTATGATTTTAAGCTTTCGGTTAATTGCTTTTACTGTTTCCGTTGCATTTTCCTTTTCAGCCAGCTTACGCAGTTCTATATTGTAATAATAATCTTCGATCAGCCTGGCAACAAACTGTTTATCCGTATCACCCATTTCTAAACCTCCTTTCCTGATTATATTATAACAGGAATTTTGTAAGGTGTAAAGTCTATTTTGTTTTCAAGTCAAAAACTGCCGGTCACTTTTTATTAGTAACCGGCAGTTAAATCTGTCAGAATTATTCGTGTTTCTAAATTACTTAGCAAGTATAATGCGCTTTAATGTAATGAAATCGAAAACATTGATTTTTCCGTCCTCATTAACATCATATGCCGGAGTTACAATAGTCGAGTACTTAACGAGGAATTTCTGAATTAAAACCAGATCGGTAACATCAACATCGCCGTCCTTATCCAGATCACCCTTTAAATCTGGCTTTACAGTCTGAGCCTCAAACTTTGCACCAAGACCTGCAAATTCGCTTGTGTCCTTAACTTCGCAGAAACCGTGAGTGTTAACAGAGCCGTCGGCATTTCTCCATTCAGTATGGAAATCAAATGGTACAAACTCTACCGGATCACCTGTAATTGGTCCACTGTATGCTGGAACATAAAGGCTTACAAACATATCGTCGTCAGGAGTTACAACATCGCCGATTTTTCCGCCGTTTTCAATATTTGTTTTGTTTTTTACATTGTAATATTTGGAATTATAGTAAAGAGAGTTTTCAATAGTACCTACAAACTTATCATTGGATTTCTTAGGTGTTGCCTCACCACGCGCAAATGAAGATATAAGTCTGTCTTCATTTATGTATGTAAGAACATTCTTGAAATCGCAGCCATCGTCTGTACAGCGATAGCATGAGAAGTTAGGCTTTCCTTTGCCGCCCATACCGTTGTTATATGCAGTACAATTTGTAAGACTGCCAAGCTTCGGGTTATTATTGTCTGTGAAACCGCAGTTTAAGTTTTCAAATGCAAGACAGTTTTCTACAACATGAGCAGTACCAACGCCGCTGCCGCCAAGCTTAAATCCGTTTCCATCGCAATCGCCAAAGCCTTCGCCGAATTCGGTATAACCGTTTCTGAATGCTACACAATTGCGGAGTGTTACAACACCGATAGGACCTGTGTCGGTTTTTGCAAACAAATCCCAACCATCGTCCGAGTTGTTGTATGCCATACAGCCGTCAAAAACGTTGCCCTCGCCGCAGGTAAGCTTTGCAGCAAAGCCGTCCGCATTTTCCATAGTTTTGTCATCGCAGTTATTCTTTGATGTACAGTTGAGAACCAGGTTGTTTGAAGGCCACTGGTCAATAGTTGCCGCATCTGTTCTGTAACGTGAAATTTGTAAACCTGTATCCTGATTATCTGTGAATTCCATTAATTCAATACGGTTATTATTACCAGATAAGAGTAAACCATTATCGCCTGCTTTTGTTATTTCAAAGCCTTTGATATGCCAGTAGCTGCCGTCCAGAACAAGCCCTCTGTTGTTGCCATCTACAGCCAATGCTGAGAAATCCCATACAACGTCTGCTCCAGGGTAAGCCATCATAGTCTTATATTTACCGGCAGAACCGTTGTTTTTATTATCTATTACAATTGTTTTATCGAATTTATATGTTCCGTCAAGAAGATAAATCATACCGCCAGCTTCAACCTTTGAAATAGCCGTAAGTACGTCCATAGGATCATTCTGAGTACCAGCCGCAGAAACTTTTCCCTGTGGAGAACAGTAAATTATTTTCCCTGAAACAGGAGGAATGGTTATATTTGTAGATTTAGTAGTAGCCTGTGTTGTCTTTGCTGTTGCGTTAGTAGATTTTGTTGTTGCATTGGTTGTTGCTTTTGTAGTAGCCTGAGTTGTTGCTTTTGCTGTAGTGGTAACAGGTTCAACATTTGATTTAAATCCGCTTCCGATAGCGATAACAGAAGATTTATAGTTGAGGAGAGAAGTCATCAATGCCTGATTTACACTGTAATCCTCATCGTCCTTTGAGTTATCGAAAGTGAAGCTGAAATCTCCACCGCCGGCACGTCCTGCGCCTGCCATAACTATTTCCGGTACTTTTTCTGCCGGATCGGCAGTCCAGTTATACATTACGGAAGTATTTGTATCAAAGTTGTTGTATGTATTAGATCCCTGTTTAGATTTTACCGTTGCGGAAACTTTTTCAGACTTTGAAGAAGCAACATAAGCGTCAAATTCCGTATTATTCTCGCTGTAAGGTACGAAAGCCTTCTGACCTGTCATATAGTTGCCATAAGCTTTTATAATGCCGCCGTCTTCGCCTGAGAAAATGCCTCCTGCAACCGTATCCGAACCCTGCATAGATATGAGCATTGGATATTTACAATTTCTGAAATAGTTGTTTTCAGCGAAAATTGACGAGCCCAATGTTGCTCCAATTCCGTATTTAGCGTTTCCATCATAATAGTTATTATAAACATGAGCTGAATAAAATCTTACACGAGGATGTCTGGAATCGGAATGGTCATACCAGTTGTGATGATAGGTAACATAAAGATCGTCTGTTGTATTTTCGCTTAAACCTAAAAGATTGCACTTTCCGCTGTCCCAGAAATGGTTGTAGGAGAAGGTTACATATGTAGAAAGTTTACAGTCCAGAGCGCCATCGCCCTTAGCCTGATCTTTATCGCTTCCTGCCTTGCCGTAGAAGAAATCGCAGTTGTGGACCCAGATATGATCGTTACCCTGCTGCAAGGTAACGTTATCTCCTTCATTGCTGTCTACCAGCATAAAGCCGAGATTTCTGATTTCGCAGTTTTTAATATTTTTCAATCTTAAACCAAAGCCGTTTATTGTAGCGTCGTGTCCGATACCTTCGATTGTAACACCGCAGGTTAATTTTCCACCGCCGTCAATAGTCATATCTCCCTTATCAAGAGTTTCCGGATCTGTCACCTGACCAACAATTCTTACTGCAAGCGGTCTTGTTTCATAGCCTTTTTTGTAAAGATTAAAGATTTCCTGGAGACCCGTACCCACTGTAGTCGCACCCTTTGAGCTGGTCGTAACTTCAAGAGTAACGGTATTCTTTGTATCCTCCGTAATATAAATCACACGAGCGTTATCCTTTAACGTACCGTCCTCATTATATGCGCCTGAAGAAGTGCCGTTTACCCAGCCGAAGCCTGTTCTGTCGTAAGCGCTTACCACGCCCGGAGTTTCCCAAGCCTTTGATGAATCCTCCTTGCCGCCGATTACCGGAACCACTTTCATAGTGTATGAACCTGCTTTAAGTCCCACAGCGTCCGCATGGAAATAGCCGTCGCTGTACTGCCTTATAAGCATCGAGTCGATTTGCTTATAGCTTCCGCCGTCTGGCTTTACATATACGTTATATCCTTCCGCACCGCTTACAGGCTTCCAGACCAGACTAAACGACTCGTACATAGTCGACTGCTGAGGAGCAGCGTATACTGCGTCCGGCGTTTTTACAAATGAGAAATAGCCGCTGTTCACGGTTGCAGCTGTCACCATCATCGCTGCTGCGACAATACTGGTAACAATTTTTTTAAGCTTCATGATAAATTACCTCTCTTATATTTCTTTTATCAGTTAATACCGCAAAGATATTGTGCGGCGTTGACTTAACCCCGGACAAAACAATATAACTGTCCACTCTCATTATATTACATTTTAGCAGAAATTACAAGTAGCATTTTCAACATATTTGCATCAAAATTTTTGTATATTTGTCATATTTTTCGTATCATTTCACTAATTTTTTTTAAGAAATAGGCATACAAAAAAACCGGCTCTTAAAAAAGCCGGTTTTTATTTTATTTATAAAATCAAACTAACTGAATAATTGCCATTTCTGCTGCGTCGCCTCTACGAGGACCGATTTTAATAATTCTCGTATATCCGCCGTTTCTTTCAGCATATTTTGGTGAGATTTCATCAAACAACTTTTTAGCAACGTCTTCCTTAGTAACATATGAAAGTACCTGACGTCTGGAATGCAGGTCGTTTTTCTTAGCGATCGTGATCATTTTTTCTGCAACAGCTCTTACTTCCTTTGCTCTTGTTACAGTTGTTTCGATCTGACCCTTTTCAAGCAGATATGTTACCATTGCTCTGAGCATTGCCCTTCTATGGTCAGTTGTTCTTCCAAGCTTTCTTGTACCTGGCATCGTTATTCACTCCTTTACAAATCACAGAAAGACCCATTGATCTTCTGTAGTTTTATTCCTCTTCTGAACTCAGATCAAAACCAAGTGATTGAAGCTTTTCTTTGACCTCATCAAAGGATTTTTTACCAAGGTTTCTGACCTTCATCATTTCTTCTTCAGACTTGTTGATCAAGTCGTCAACGGTATTTATCCCAGCACGTTTCAAGCAGTTGAATGAACGTACTGATAAGTCAAGTTCCTCAATGGTCATCTCAAGGATCTTTTCCTTACCCTTATCTGTCTGTTCGACTAAAACTTCTGTTATGATTGACTCTTCCGAAAGGTCAATAAATAACTTCAGATGCTCGTTGAGGAGATTGGCTGCCTGTGACAAAGCTTCCTTTGCAGAGATAGTTCCGTCTGTCCATACCTCAATAGTAAGCTTGTCAAAATCAGTTACCTGACCGAGACGAGTGTCTTCGACCTTGTAGTTTACCTTCAAAACAGGAGTATAGATACTGTCAACAGCAATAACGTCAATAGGCATATTGCCGCCCATCTGCTGTTTGTTGCGTTCAGCGGAAACATAGCCTCTTCCACGGTCAATTGTAATTTCCATGTAAAGCTTTGCTCCTTTGCCGAGTGTTGCTATATGCATTCCGGGATCAAGAATACTGACCTCTGAATCTGTTTTAATGTCACCGGCAGTAACTTCGCATTCGCCTTCAGCTTCAATGTAAACGGTCTTAGGTCCTTCGCCGCAGATTTTTGCGGTAAGTCCCTTAATTGCAAGGATGATTTCTGTAACATCCTCTTTTACACCGGGAATTGTTGACAATTCATGATGCACACCGTCAATTTTTACTGAATTAACCGCCATTCCGGGCAGTGAGGAGAGTAATACTCGTCTCAGACTGTTACCTAATGTGATACCGTAACCTCGCTCAAGCGGAGACAACACGAATTTTCCGTATTTACCATCGCTTCTTAGCTCTACGACATCAATTTCCGGCTTTACGATTTTTTCAAGCATAAGAACCCTCCTATTTTGCAATCACTTTTATATCTGTATATATCAACAGGCTGATAATAATTAAATGAAAATTCAAATTATTATTTAGAGTACAATTCGACGATGAATGTTTCTTCAACTTCATAATCAAGATCGCTCTTAACAGGCATACGTACGATCTTTGCAGTCGCTGCATCTCTGTTAGCCTCGAGCCAGAGCGGAACTACTCTGCCTTTTGTTGCCTCAGCAACTTCCTTGAACTTATCGCTTTTCTTGCTGTTTTCACAAAGCTCGATCACATCGCCGACCTTTACTCTGTAAGACGGAATATTGACCTTCTGACCATTTACTTTAAAATGACCATGAGAAACAAGCTGTCTTGATTCTCTTCTTGTAAGCGCCATACCCATTCTGAAAACAACGTTATCAAGACGGGATTCAAGGATAGTCAGCAGATTTTCACCTGCTTTACCTTCCATTTTTTCAGCAATTTCAAAATAGTGACGGAAAGGTGTCTCCAGAACACCATAAATGAATTTAAGCTTTTGTTTTTCCTTAAGCTGCATTCCGTATTCTGAAACTTTCTTTCTCTTGTTTGCGTTCGGGTTACGATTGCTTGTTTTGGAAATTCCCATAACTGCCGGGCTGATTCCCAAATATCTGCATCTTTTGAGAATAGGTTCTCTGTTAATAGCCAACTTATTTACACCTCCTGTAAATTAAACACGGCTTCTGGTTGGAGGACGGCATCCGTTATGTGGGATAGGGGTCACGTCTTTGATCATTTTAACTTCAAGACCTACAGTCTGTAAAGCTCTGATAGCGGCTTCTCTTCCCGAGCCCGGACCCTTAACGTAAACCTCAACGCTCTTGAGACCATGCTCCATAGCAGCCTTTGCAGCTGTTTCCGCAGCTGTCTGAGCAGCAAACGGTGTAGATTTTCTTGAGCCTCTGAAGCCCAGTCCGCCTGCGCTTGCCCATGATATAGCATTACCCTGAGTGTCGGTAATAGTTACGATTGTGTTATTAAAAGTGGACTGGATATGAACAGCGCCGCTTTCAATATTTTTACGCTCTCTGCGTCTTCTGATAGCAACCTTTTTAGCTTTTTGCTGTGCCAATGTTCAGCCCTCCTTACTTCTTCTTGTTTGCAATTGTCTTTACAGGACCCTTACGGGTTCTTGCGTTTGTCTTGGTTCTCTGTCCTCTTACAGGAAGACCCTTACGATGACGAACGCCTCTGTAGCAGCCGATTTCAACAAGTCTCTTGATGTTCAAAGCGATTTCTCTTCTGAGGTCGCCTTCAACGTTACAATTTTTATCGATATAGTCACGCAGTTTTGCTACGTCTCCTTCGCTCAGATCCTTAACTCTTGTATCAGGATTAACACCTGTTTCTTTAAGGATCGTCACAGCAGTCTGACGACCGATGCCATAAATATAAGTTAAGCCAATCTCAACTCTCTTATCCTTTGGCAGGTCGACACCAGAAATTCTTGCCATTAATTAATAGCACCTCCGTTAAATAAGATGTCAGGCATATCAGCCCTGACGTTGTTTATGCTTTGGATTTTCGCAAATTACCATTACTTTGCCCTTGCGTTTAATAACCTTGCATTTCTCGCAAATAGGTTTAACTGAAGGTCTGACTTTCATTGAAAATACCTCCTTTTTGATTACAGAAGCATTATTTTCACAACGCCTCAGGTTTCAGAGCCAATTTATTTAGCTCTCCAAGTGATTCTGCCCTTAGTCAGGTCATAAGGCGACATTTCGACCGTCACCTTATCGCCGGGAACTATACGGATATAGTTCATTCTCAGCTTTCCCGATACATGTGCAAGAATTATGTGATCGTTCGGCAGCTTTACTCTGAACATTGCATTAGGCAGAGCTTCCTCAACGACTCCATCTAATTCAATTACATCTTCCTTAGACAAAATTAATACCTCCCCGTTCCGGTTACGGTGTACTCATATTTCTGAGTACAATTCTAAGCTTCTTATCAGTTATATTGTTCATTCCGACAATATCATCAGTAAATATCAGATGTTTCGGATTTTTTCGTTTAGGAGCTGACAGTCTGCGTTTTTTTCCGTCCGCAATAAAAATATATTTTTCATCAGCCTCTGTTATAACGAATAATCTTCCGCATTCTTTTCCGGCAGTCGGTATAACTACCCTGCCTTTTTCTGCTTTCACGGTTTACCTCCATCAAGGTTTTGTTAATAAAACAGGACCATCTGAAGTAATCGCAACGGTATGCTCAAAATGAGCTGAAAGAGAGCCGCTTGCCGTAATAACAGTCCAACCGTCCCTCAGAACCTTTACGCCATCGCCCTTAGCGTTTATCATTGGCTCAATGGCGATAGTCATACCTGCTGCAAGTCTCGGACCGTGTCCCGGTTTTCCGTAATTCGGAACCTCAGGTGCTTCATGAAGCTCTCGTCCGACGCCGTGTCCGCAGTAATTTCTGACGATTCCATATCCCCTCGAAGCGCAGTATTCTTCAACCGCATGGCTTACATCGCCAAGTCTTGCTCCGACCTGAGCTGCCGCAATGCCCTCATACAGACTTTGTTCTGTAACTTCAAGAAGCTGTTTTGCTTCCTCAGAAATTTTACCGCATGGAAAAGTAGCGCATGTGTCTCCATGGAAGCCGTTATAAAAAGCTCCCACATCAACGCTCACTATATCTCCCTCGGCAATTCTTCTTTTATGGCTTGGAATACCGTGAATCA
The DNA here is from genome assembly GCA_947178195.1 of uncultured Ruminococcus sp. Taxonomy (GTDB): domain Bacteria; phylum Bacillota; class Clostridia; order Oscillospirales; family Ruminococcaceae; genus Porcipelethomonas. The sequence continues at coordinate 15,372 of CAMWXM010000004.1, read as the reverse complement.
CCTCGTTATTTATCGAGATGCAGGCGCTTGCCGGAAATCCGCCGTAATTGAGAAACGACGGCTTTGCTCCGCAGCTCATAATATAATCATGTATTATCTTATCCAGCGCCTTTGTAGTCATACCTGGTTTTATTGATTCGCCTGCAAGCTGCAATGCTCTGCCGGCGATCAATCCGGCCTCACGCATTTTAGCCAGATCAGTAGAAGATTTTATGCTTATCATTTTATGCTCCGACTGCCTCCAGTACAAGCTTTGAGGTTTCTTCAACAGTATCCTGTCCCACAACCGTTTCAAGCTTATTCTGATTTGTATAGTAGTCCTTGAGCGGAGCTGTCTGATCATGATAAACCTTAAGGCGTTCAATTACCGTATCAGGGTGATCGTCCTTACGCTGAACAGCGTTTCCGCCGCATTTATCACATTTGCCTTCAACCTTTGTAGGTTTGAATTCAGTGTGGTATGAAGCACCGCAGTCCTCGCATACTCTTCTGCCCGAAAGTCTCTGCTGAATAGTTTCATCGGGAACATATATTTCAAGTACCTTATCTATCTTGACGCCCATATCGTCAAGAGCCTCAGCCTGAGGAACAGTTCTTGGAAAGCCGTCCAGGATAAATCCGTTTTTACAATCATCTTCAGCTATCCTATCCTTTAAGATGCCGATAACAACATCATCTGAAACCAGCGAGCCGCTGTCCATTGCTGCCTTGGCTTTAAGACCATATTCCGTTCCGTTTTTCACAGCCTCACGGAGAATATTTCCCGTTGAGATCTGTGGGATTTTAAGAGCGTCTGAGATAACCTCAGCCTGTGTGCCCTTACCTGCGCCCGGAGCGCCTAATAAAATCAAATTCATTTTCTGCCCTCCTTATTCAAGGAATCCCTTATGATGACGCATCATCAACTGTGATTCAAGTGTACGAACCGTTTCAAGAGCAACGCTTACAACGATAAGCATCGTCGTACCGCCCATTGAAAGACTTCTTAAATTGTTGTCAGCCATTCCTAAGAATATCGGGAAAATAGCGATAACGCCAAGGAAGAATGCGCCGACAAGAGTGATTTTTGAAAGTACCCTATGGATATAATCTGATGTTGGCTTACCAGGTCTGATACCTGGAATACCGCCGTTGTTCTGTCTTAACTGGTTCGCCATTTCGATGGGATTATACTGCATTGAAACGTAGAAGTAGTTAAACGCAATGATCAGAAGGAAATATATTACCGCATAGCCCCATGACTGAGTGCTGAAGAAGTTCAGAAATCCGTTATAGAAATTCTGCCAGAAGCCTTCCGGAGAGGTATAAGGACCTTTGAACATTCCAATAGTACTTGGCAGTGACATAAAGGACATAGCGAAGATAATAGGCATAACACCGCTCATACAAACCTTTACAGGAATATGAGTATTCTGTCCGCCGTACTGTTTTCTGCCCACAACTCTCTTAGCATACTGAACAGGAATCCTTCTTTCCGATTCGTTCATAAAAACAACGAAGCCTATCATTACCACAAAAATAACTGCAATAAGAATTGAAACAATGAGATATTTTGAAGGGTTCTGACGAGTAAGCTCTACAAGTGTTCCGACATCAGTCGGGAATCTTGCAACGATACCTGCAAAAAGTATCATTGAAACGCCGTTTCCGATACCCTTATCGTTTATTCTGTTGCCCATCCATACAACAAGCATAGCACCTGCCACAAATGAACATACAATGACGATTGCTGCAAACACGCCTTCAAAGCCTGACGTATAGTTTATGGCGTTCATATTTTTAAGAGTAAAATAATATGCAACGGACATAAATATTGCCAATGCCATAGCCACAACAGCCGTTATCTGATTCAGCTTTTTACGTCCGGGTTCGCCTTCATTCTGAAGTCTTTCCAAAGGCGGAAGGGCGTATGTCAGCAGCTGAACTATAATTGATGAGTTAATAAACGGCGTAATTGACAAAGCGAATATTGTTGCTTTTGAAAGTGCGCCGCCGGTCAAGACGTTAAGGTATTCAAGGAAGTTACCGCCTGTTGCGTTCTGATCCATCCACTCTGTTACCTTAGAAACATCGAGGAAAGGAACAGTTATAGCACTTCCAAGTCTGAATACTATAATGATGAGTAATGTGAACAAAAGCTTTTTACGAATTTCCGCAACCTTCCATGCGTTTCTTAATGTTTCGAACACATTAAATCACCTCTGCTTTCCCGCCAGCCTTTTCAATTTTTTCAACAGCACTCTTAGAGAACTTAGCAGCCTTTACTGTGATTTTTGATGTAAGCTCACCGTTTCCGAGAACCTTTACACCGTCATAGGCCTTTTTAATAAGACCAGACGCCATAAGCATTTCTGTATCCACAACTGTTCCGTCAACGAATTTGCTTAAATCAGATACATTAACTATTGCAAATTTCTTTGCAAAGATATTATTGAATCCTCTCTTAGGGATTCTTCTTGTAAGCGGCATCTGACCGCCTTCAAATCCGATTCTAACGCCGCCGCCTGAACGTGCGTTCTGACCCTTATGGCCCTTGCCGGCAGTTTTTCCGTTACCTGAACCGTGACCTCTTCCGATACGCTTACGTTCGGAAACTGAACCGGGCGCCGGTGATAATTCGTGTAACTTCATTATATTGCACCTCCTTAGTTTAGCTTTCCGAAACTTCTACAAGGTGAGAAATCTTCTTGATTTTTCCGTTTGTCTGCTCATTGTCAGGCTGAACTGTGACCTGACCGATTTTTTTAAGACCAAGCGAATGAGCAGTAGCGATCTGATCTTTTTTTCTGCCGATAAGGCTTTTAACAAGCTTTATTTGTTTTGCCATTATGCCCACTCCTTATCCTAAAATTTCTTTTATTGACTTACCACGCTTCTGAGCTGCTTCCTTAGCCGACATGCATGACATAAGTCCGTTTATTGTAGCTCTTACTACGTTGCAAGGATTATTTGAACGAAGTGATTTTGTTCTGATATCCTTGATTCCTGCCATTTCAATTACAGCACGAACCGGACCGCCGGCAATAACGCCGGTACCGGGAGCAGCAGGCTTCATAAGAATTCTGCCGGCGCCGAATTTACCGATAATTTCATGGGGGATCGTAGTGCCGTACATAGGAATCTTAACAAGATTCTTCTTAGCGTCTTCAATACCCTTACGGATAGCATCAGGAACTTCCCCTGATTTTCCAAGACCAAAGCCTACTGTACCGTTTCCGTCGCCCACAACGACCAGTGCGGAGAATTTCATAATACGTCCGCCCTTAACAGTTTTTGATACTCTGTTAATGGAAACGACCTTTTCAGAAAGCTCAGTCGCTTTTGTATCTGTATTAGCCAAAAGTATAACCCCTTTCTTAGAACTTCAGTCCGTTTTCACGAGCTCCTTCTGCAAGCTCTTTTATTCTTCCGTGATAGAGGAAACCGCCTCTGTCGAAAACTACTTCAGCAATGCCCTTATCAGCGGCACGTTTAGCAACCATTTCGCCAACCTTGCGTGCACCTTCAACGTTTCCGCCGTTTCCGTCAAATTCCTTATCCATACTTGAAGCTGAACAAAGTGTAACTCCGTTTACGTCGTCAATAATCTGAGCGTAAATGTGTTTTGCTGAACGGAATACATTCAGGCGAGGACGTTCAGGAGTACCGGAAATCTTAGCACGAACTCTGGCATGTCTTTTTGCTCTGGCTTTTTTAGTATCAGCCTTTTTAATCATTGCAAATTCACTCCTTTATTACTTCTTGCCCTTACCGGCCTTACCTTCCTTGCGGATAATTCTCTCGCCGGCATATCTGATTCCCTTGCCCTTATACGGCTCAGGCGGACGCTTTTCACGAACCTCGGCTGCAAACTGTCCAACAGCCTGCTTGTCGATTCCGTTTATAATAATTCTGTTCGGCTGAGGAACATCTATTGTTATACCATCTTTTTCAGCCATGATAACCTGATGCGAGAAGCCCAGGTTCATAACAAGGTTTTTTCCCTGTTTTGCTACACGGTAGCCGACGCCCTCAATTTCAAGAGTCTTTGAATAGCCGTTTGTAACGCCCTCGATCATATTTGAAAGAAGAGTTCTTGTAAGACCGTGAAGACTCTTATTGATTTTTAATTCATTAGGACGTTCAACCTTTATGATTCCGCCCTCATTTGTGATTTTCATAGCGCCTGCGAGCGCTTTAGTGATTGTGCCCTTAGGTCCCTTAACAGTAACAACGTTGTTTTCGCCGATTGTAACGTCGACGCCGGCAGGGACGCTGATTGGCATATTTCCTATACGTGACATTTCCCTGTCCTCCTTACCAAACGAATGCCAAGACTTCGCCGCCTACATTAAGCTCACGAGCCTTTTTGTCTGTCATGATTCCCTTAGATGTAGAAACGATCGCAACGCCCAGACCCTTTCTAACCTTTGGCATATCTTCACAACTTGAATAAATACGTAAACCCGGTTTTGAAACCCTGCGAAGACCTGTAATTACAGGCGACTTTCCGTCACAGTATTTGAGAGTAATTCTGATAACACCCTGCTTACCGTCTTCAATGACCTGAAAGCTTTTTACATATCCTTCGTCAACGAGGATCTGGGAAATCGCCTTCTTAACATTTGAAGCAGGAACGTCAACCGTGGCGTGCTTTGCAGAATTCGCATTACGAATTCTTGTCAATAAATCTGCTATTGTATCAGTAATCTGCATGCCGATGACCTCCTTTGTATTTTTACCAGCTTGACTTCTTTATTCCAGGGATCTGACCCTTATGAGCCAATTCTCTGAAGCAGATACGGCAGATGCCGAACTTTCTTAAATAAGCGTGCGGTCTGCCACAGATTTTACATCTGTTGTAAGCTCTGGTGGAATACTTGGGAGTTCTCTGCTGCTTATTTATCATAGATTTCTTTGCCATTTGAAATTTTCCTCCCTAATTATTTAGCAAACGGAGCGCCCATTAAAGCAAGCAGCTCTTTTGCCTCTTCATCAGTTTTAGCCGTTGTGATGAAGTTTATATCCATACCTCTTACCTTATCGATCTTATCGTATTCGATTTCAGGGAAAATAAGCTGTTCCTTAATACCTGTCGAATAGTTTCCTCTTCCGTCAAAGGAGTTAGGATTGATTCCTCTGAAGTCTCTTACTCGTGGGAAAGCCACATTAAAAAGCTTGTCAACAAATTCGTACATATTTTCTCTTCTAAGCGTAACCTTAACGCCTATCGGCATTCCTTCACGAAGCTTGAAGTTAGCTACTGATTTTTTAGCTCTGCAAACAACCGGCTTCTGACCTGTGATCTGTGTAAGATCGTTTACAATTGCGTCGATTACCTTCGAGTTGGAAATTGCCTCTCCGGCGCCGACATTTACGATTACCTTGTCGAGCTTTGGAATTTCCATAACGCTCTTGTAGTTGAACTTCTTCATCATTGCAGGAGCTACGGTATTAACATAATATTCTTTTAATCTTGCCATGTCGTTTCTCCTTTATTTGAATGATTTGCCGCATTTTTTGCAAACACGGAGCTTTGTTTTCTTGTCGCCGTCGGCTTCGATCACATGACCGACTCTTGTAGGCTTGCCGCAGTGCGGACATACAAGCTGCACCTTTGAAGCGTAAACAGGAGATTCAGCTCTGAGTATACCACCCGACTGTCCCATTCTTGTAGGCTTCATATGCTTTGTTATCATGTTGATTCCCTCAACGATGACCTTGCCTTCTTTAGGGCTTACTTCCAGTACCTTACCGGTTTTTCTTTTTCCGCCCTCTTCATATTTATCCTTGTAGTCACCTGTCAGTAAAACGACTGTGTCACCTGTTTTAACGTGTACTTTACTCATCATGACACCTCCATTATAATACTTCAGGAGCAAGGCTTAAAATCTTCATGTATTCTTTTTCACGAAGCTCTCTTGCTACTGGTCCGAAGATACGGGTTCCTCTCGGATTTTTATCTTCTTTAATAATTACGGCTGCATTTTCGTCAAAACGAATATAAGTGCCGTCTTCTCTTCTAAGGCCCTTTGCCGAACGCACGATAACTGCCTTTACAACATCGCCTTTTTTAACAACGCCGCCGGGTGTTGCTTTCTTAACAGAAGCCACAACAACATCGCCGATATTAGCATATCTTCTGCGTGTACCGCCCAGAACTCTGATACACATAAGCTCTTTGGCTCCGGTGTTGTCAGCGACCTTCATATAAGATTGCATTTGTATCACAGCGAGTTCCTCCTTTCAGAAACGTTTCGCTTTAAACCGTTTCCTCGTTTATAATAAAAATTATTTAGCTCTTTCAATAATGTTTACAACACGCCATCTCTTATCCTTTGACAAAGGACGTGTTTCCATAACCTCAACACGATCGCCGATACGGCATTCGTTCTTTTCATCATGCGCCTTGAGCTTAACAGTGCGCTTGATAATTTTCTTATAAAGCGGGTGTTTAACATTGTCAGCGATAGCAACAACGATAGTTTTGTCCATCTTGTCGCTTACAACTTTACCAACCCTTGTTTTTCTAAGGTTTCTCTCAGACATAGCTAAATCCTCCCTTTCTTACTGCCCAACGCTTGACTTTATTTCATTTTCACGAAGAATAGTCTTGATTCTTGCGATATCCTTCTTAACAGCCTTTAAACGAGCCGTATTGTCAAGCTGGTTTACAGCAAGCTGAAAGCGGAGCCTGAAAAGTTCGTCTTTTAAGTCAGTCAGCTTTTCGTTCATTTCTTCAACTGACATATCTCTGATCTCAGATGCTTTCATTACTGCTCCCCTCCTTGCTCTTCTTTCTTTACAAATTTACATTTAATCGGGAGCTTATGCATAGCAAGACGCATAGCTTCTCTTGCAGTTTCTTCCGGAACGCCGGCTATTTCAAACATAACTCTACCCGGCTTAACTACTGCAACCCAATATTCCGGAGCACCCTTACCGGAACCCATACGAGTACCTGCTGGCTTATGTGTAACAGGCTTATCCGGGAAAATCTTGATCCATACCTGACCGCCACGCTTAATGTAACGAGTCATAGCGATACGGGCTGCTTCGATCTGATTTGAAGTGATCCACGAAGGCTCTAAAGCCTGAAGACCGAAATCTCCGTAGCTTACCTTATTGCCTCTTGTTGCCTTACCCGTCATACGTCCTCTGTGAACACGACGGTATTTAACTCTCTTTGGAAGTAGCATTACTGGTTACCTCCTTCATTTTTAACTTCTCTGACTTTATTGTCACGTCTCTGATTATTATTATTTCTTCTTCTGTTATCTCTGCCGGACTTAGCCTTAGTTTCTTCTGTTTTAGCAGCTTCACCCTTTAAAACCTCGCCCTTATAGATCCAGACTTTAATGCCAAGACGACCGTATGTTGTAGCAGCCTCAGCTGTTGCATAATCAATATCAGCTCTTATTGTCTGAAGTGGGATAGTACCTTCATGGTATGTTTCGCTTCTTGCAATTTCAGCGCCGCCGAGACGACCTGATACCATAACCTTGATACCCTTAGCGCCCAGACGCATAGCTCTGCCGATAGCCTGTTTCATTGTACGTCTGAATGAAACTCTGTTTTCGAGATCGAGAGCTATTTTTTCAGCCACAAGCTTTGAGTTGATATCTGGGTTTTTGACCTCAACGATATTAACCGCAACCTGTTTGCCGATCATTTTTTCAAGCTTCTGACGGAGCTTTTCGATTTCTGTGCCGCCTCTTCCGATTACGATACCCGGCTTTGCACAGTGGATGTGGATTCTTACCTTATCTTCAGCAAATCTTTCAATTTCAATTTTTGGAACACCTGCTGCATACAAGTTCTTCTTAATATAGTTACGAACATTGTAATCTTCAACAAGTGTGTCGCCAAAAGTTGATTTATTCGCAAACCAGCGAGAATCCCAATCTTTTATAACGCCGACACGAAGACCGTGCGGATTAACTTTCTGGCCCATTCTTAAACCTCCCTGGGATTATTCTTTTTCTTTAAGAACAATTGTAACATGTGATGTTCTCTTTAAAATTCTGTATGCTCTGCCCTGTGCTCTTGGCATGATTCTCTTCATTATAGGACCCGGACAAACAAAACATTCAGCAACGTAAAGGTCGTCCCTGTTCATGCTGTGATTGTTTTCAGCGTTTGCGATAGCGGATTTCAAAAGCTTTTCAAGTATTTCACATGCAGCCTTTGGTGTATAATTAAGAGTAGCGAGCGCAACGTCTACAGGCTTGTTTCTGATAAGATCCAAAACAATCTGCACTTTTCTTGGTGCAATACGAGCGTTTCTCAGATATGCTCTTGCTTCCATCTGAATTCCTCCTTCCGCTATTTCTTGCCGTTGTTTGTAGTTTTCGATCCAGCGTGACCCTTATAGGTTCTTGTAGGAGCAAACTCACCCAGCTTGTGACCTACCATATCTTCCGTCACATATACCGGAACGTGCTTGCGTCCGTCATGAACTGCAAATGTATGACCAACAAATTCTGGGAAAATTGTCGAGGTTCTGCTCCATGTCTTGAGCACCTTTTTTTCACCTGCTTCGTTCATTGCGACAACTCTTTTATAAAGAGCCTCCTGAACGTAAGGGCCCTTTTTAATGCTTCTGCTCATTAATCAGTTCCTCCTTTCAGCTTATTTACCGTTTCTGCGTTTTACGATAAACTTGTCGGAACGGTTATGCTTGTTACGGGTCTTATAGCCGAGTGCTGGCTTACCCCAAGGAGTAACAGGTCCCGGACGACCGATTGGTGATTTACCTTCACCACCGCCGTGAGGGTGATCGCAAGGGTTCATTACAGAACCTCTGACTGTCGGTCTGATACCCATATGACGTGTTCTTCCGGCTTTACCCAGATTAACGTTTTCGTGGTCAATATTGCTTACCTGACCAATTGTAGCCTTACAGTTGATCGGTACATTTCTGAGTTCTCCCGAAGGAAGTCTTACAAGAGCGTATTTACCCTCCTTAGCCATAAGCTGAGCCATATTTCCTGCTGAACGGACCATCTGAGCGCCCTTACCAGGATAAAGCTCGATAGCATGGATAAACGTACCAACAGGAATGTTTATCATTTCAAGTGCATTACCCGGCTTGATATCAGCTTCAGGACCTGAGCAGACTGTATCGCCCACTTTAAGACCGTGTGGTGCAAGAATGTATCTCTTTTCACCATCTTCATACTGAACAAGAGCGATAAATGCGGAACGGTTAGGATCGTATTCAAGAGTCATAACTTCAGCATTCATGCCATCCTTGTCACGTTTGAAATCGATTATACGATATTTTCTTCTTGAGCCGCCGCCTCTGTGGCGGACAGTAATTCTTCCGTAGCTGTTTCTGCCTGATTTTTTCTTCAGAGGTTCAAGCAGACTCTTCTGCGGAGCAACCTTCGACAATTCCGAATAGTCGGTACAGGTCATCTGACGACGTGAAGGAGTTGTCGGTTTATAGGTTTTTATTGCCATTGTTTTCACTCCTTAAATGCATTGTTTGCGGGAGCATCACTCCCATACCATACGGCTTTTTATTAATACAAGCCGTCGAAGAACTCGATTGACGATTTAATTTTCTTATCGTCCGGTTCTGTATTTATAGTAACGATTGCTTTTTTCCAGTCAGCCGTTTTACCTTCAAATCTGCCGACACGTTTTGTACGTCCCTTGCAGTTCATGGTATTTACCTTAGTGACCTCAACGCTGAAAAGCTGTTCTACTGCCTTTGCGATCTCAACCTTGTTAGCGTCCTTGGCAACCTTGAAAGTATATTTTCCGGTAGGAAGCAGATCGATGCTTCTTTCAGAGATGACCGGTTTGAGGATAATATCCTGTGGTGCTTTCATTATGCGTACACCTCCTCAATTTTTTCAACGGCATTCTTTACAACGATAAATTTATCATGATTCAAAATGTCATATACGTTAAGAGTATTGACAGCCGCCGTTTTAACGCCCGGAATGTTTGCTGCGCTCTTTACGACTTTTCTATCAGCCTCAGCTGTTACGATAAGAGCCTTGCCCTCAACATTTAAAGCCTTGAGCATTTCAACGATAGTCTTTGTCTTGAAGCCTTCCAGGTCAAGAGCGTCTACAACTATCAGGTTTGCATTCTGAGCCTTTGAAGATAAAGCCGACTTCATTGCAAGTCTTTTTACCTTTTTATTAAGTGTATAGCTGTAATCTCTCGGCTTAGGACCTAAAGCCACACCGCCGTGTGTCCACTGAGGAGCACGGGTCGAACCCTGTCTTGCATGGCCTGTACCCTTCTGACGCCATGGTTTTCTTCCGCCGCCACGAACTTCTGTACGTGTCAGTGTAGACTGTGTGCCCTGACGCTGATTTGCGAGATAATTCACAACCATTGCATGCATTACAGCTTCATTTGGTTCTATACCGAATACAGCGTCGGAAATTTCTGTTTCAGAAACCTGATTTCCTGCCATATTATAAACTGAAACCTTTGACATATATGCTTCCTCCTTCCTTACGCCTTAACACTGTCTATAATGGACACGATTCCGCCCTTAGGGCCCGGAATTGCGCCTCTGAGTGCAATAAGATTATTTTCTGAGTCGATTTTAACAACTTCAAGATTCTGTACGGTAACCTTTTCATTACCCATCTGACCTGGCATTCCCTTGCCCTTAAAGATTCTTGAAGGAGACGAGCAAGCGCCCATAGAGCCTGCATGTCTGTGTACAGGACCTGAACCATGAGTTTCCTTAAGTCTCGAATTATTGTGACGTTTAATAGTACCCTGGAAACCCTTACCTTTGCTTGTACCGCTTACGTCCACCATATCGCCTACTGCGAATGTGTCAGCCTTTAAAATATCGCCTACATTAACTGAAGCGCAGTCCTCAAGTCTGAATTCCCTGAGTTCCTTTTTACAAGCTACGTCTGCCTTGTCAAAATGACCCTTCATCGGCTTGTTGACTCTTGTGGTCTTAACTTCGCCGTAGCCAAGCTGAACAGCCTCATATCCGTCGTTTTCAATAGTTTTTTTCTGAACCACAACGCACGGACCGGCTTCAACGACCGTTACGGGAATAACTTTTCCCGATTCGTCAAAAATCTGTGTCATACCGATTTTCTTGCCGATAATACCTTTTTTCATGTATATTTCCTCCTGTTAGGTTATTGGTTGACCCGAAGCCAACATGACCGGCGGAAATTTTTCCGTCATTATTTCACAGTGGATTTTCTGTGATATCCGGGAAGTCTTTTATTTAACTTCCATTACGATGTCCACGCCTGCCGGAACTTCCAGCTTCTGAAGAGCATCGGTCGTTTTAGCAGTTGGTCTGATAACGTCGATAAGTCTCTTATGAGTTCTCATTTCAAACTGCTCACGGCTGTCCTTGTATTTATGAACAGCTCTGAGGATAGTAACTACCTCTTTGTTTGTAGGGAGCGGAATAGGACCTGAAACCCTTGCACCGCTTCTTTTTGCCGCTTCAACGATTTTTGCCGCTGCTGCGTCTACTGTTGCGTGTTCATAGCCTTTGATCTTGATTCTGATCTTTTCGTTGACTGCCACCTTTTTTCGCCTCCTTAAAGCATATTCTGTTGGGGGGCTTGATTTGAAACACTCCACGTTCCCGTGTGTTTCCCGATTCAGTCGGTAAAAAAAACCGAATTTTGATTCATGCAGATTCAAAATTCGGGTTACTTTCATCAGGACACAGTTTTACATAGTTTAAGTTTACATAGCTACAGCCATAAAGCCGTAAAAAAGTCACAAACTGTGCACAAGTATTTCAGTCGCCCGGTTTTAAATCGGACATACTCCACGAAAATTACCCGGCATACCGCCGGCAACCTTTCGCTTCATCGCATATCTGTTGCAATCACGCAAATAAATTATAACATATTCTTCCGTTTTCTGCAATACCCTATGCAAATTTAAAATGTAAATTTTTTGTGAACTGATTAAAATATATAATTTATACAAATTCCTGTGGGTCAAGAAACGCTCCCGCATATCTGACTTCAAAATGGCAATGGTTTCCGGTAGAATCTCCGGTAGTTCCAACTGCTGCAATAAGCTGTCCCTGCTCCACCACATCTCCGGCGCTGACATATACCTCGCTGGCATGACCATAAATTGTGACATATCCGTTGCCGTGGTCTATCTGTACAAAGTTACCATAGCCGCCGTCGTTCCAGCCTGCGTCTATGACTGTTCCTGCGTCAGAAGCATAAATATCAGTGCCCGAAGGCGCTGCGATATCAAGTCCCTTATGATTTCTGTCGCTTCCGAAGGTGTCGCTTATATATCCGCCGTTTACCGGCCATATAAAACTTCCCGAAAAAAGTCCTCCTGTTTCAGGATGGCTTTCGGTAAACAATTCCTCGTTGGTCTGCTCGCTGCTGCTGTCAATGTATGGGTCCTGCTCTTCCGGTATCTGCTCCGACGTCAATTCGATTGTTTCCGTGGAAATAAGCTTTCTGGACATTTCACTGCCGTCGATGTAAGTCACCTCATATGTGCTGATTTTTTTACCCTTAATGCCGTCTGATATCAATTCATAATTTTCATTATAAGCATATGAATTGACCTGAATTATTTCCTCTTCCTGTTCTTCACATACATATTTAACAGGAAGTACCGAAACGGTTTCCTTGATTTTAATTTGTTCTCCGTCGCTGATGCTTTCAATTTCAGGATTAAGCTCCTTTATCTCGTCGACGCTCATTCCGAAATCCTCGGCAATTTTTTCCGGCGTATCCTCCTTTTCAGCAGTGTATTCGGCAACCACCTTTTTTTCACTGGTGAGAAAATCCGACATATCCGTTTCATCTACCAGAGCCTCCGTCCGGTAAAGTCCCTGCTTGATATCAGGTTCTATCGCAAAATCCGCATCTATAACATTTTCCTCTTTACGGTAATTTTCCAGTATCTGCAACAGCTCCTGTTCAACGCTTTCTCCGTTTGCAACAGCTCCCACAAATTTATCGCCGATATAAATGCCACACGCCTCCACCATTTCCGCACCCGAATTAGGGCTGCTCATAACGGCTATTTCTGAAACAGGCATTGCCGATTCCGTATATTCATCAGGCACAAGGGAAAGTCCGTTTTCAGCCAGAACAGCAGCCGCCTCCGGACTTCTGTCATACTCCACCGGTTCGCCGTACTGCAATTCAGCTGCCCAGCATGCAGAGCCTGCAAGGAACAAAATCGCCAGCGCAGGAGCAGTACAGTTCATAACCATTGAATAAAGCCTTCTTCTGCCTTCAGTTCGTATGCGTTTCATTGAAAAAACTCCTTTCAGTAGTAAGCACCGGAATGGTGCAGAGAAAATGAACCAAAATTATTACAATTCAGTTACATCATGAAGTTATTATACCAGTTTAACAATAAAACGCAAGTCGATTTGTATATATTTACCATAAACCGACAATTATTTGTATATCTGCACAAATGAAGATGTTATTTTTTGTTACATGTGCCAGGAGTATTCCAACATTTCGACAGTATAATTTTCCAATACCTTCAGAAGAGGCAGCACAGCCTTTTTAGCACCTTCCAGACTATGCTCCTTATAATTTCCGCATTCCTCTTCCGAGCAGCCAGGAATTTCGTCATTATATTCAGCAATAAATCCATAAGCGTCACGTACAAGCTTTATTGCCGATTCATGGTCCATTCCTCTTGTAAGCAGGTAAAAGCCGGTACGGCAGCCCATAGGTCCAACATAAACGATATTGTTGCCAAATTCCGAATTTCTTGCAAAGGTCGCAAAAAGGTGTTCAATAGTATGCATAGCGGGATTTTCAAGATAAACTCCCCCGTTAGGCTTTACCATTCGCACATCATATGTAACTATATCCCCATCAATTCTCGATATGTACATACCAACGTTGATTTTTCTGTGATCCACCTGAAAGCTTGCAATTTTTTCCATTTTTTTACTCTCCTTTTTAAATAGTAATAATATATTTTCTCTGACAGGCGAAATCACCGTTATGTGTTCACCGCTCAGAGGGTCATTAAAATCAAGCTGTCCACAGTGAAGAGCCTGATATTTAATATCGTTAGTATTTCCGCCGTAAAGCTCATCTCCGGCAAGAGGATGCCCGATATGGGCAAAGTGTACTCTTATTTGATGTGTTCTGCCTGTTTCAAGATTTATTTCAAGAAGGGAATATTTATCTCCCGTACAGGTAGCCTTATAATGAGTGACCGCTTTCTGTCCGTCGCTTCTGACAGTTCTTTTTATTATTGAATCGCATTCCCTTGCTATAGGAAGAGTGATAGTCCCCTCCCCTTCGATATGTCCCGACACAGCGGCATAATATATTTTTTTTACATTACCCTGCAGCGCTGCAGCAGAAACAGCATTTTTTGCCACAATGCACAACCCGGAAGTATCTCTGTCGAGACGGTTTACCGGACGAAAAGTAAGTCCGGGATATTTATAAGCAAAAAGATTCCCCAGAGTATCCCCCTGATGCTTTATGGAAGGGTGTACAGGCATATCGGCAGGCTTATCAAATACAACCAGATTATCATTTTCAAAAGCGATTCCTGCATGAAGTCTGCCGTTGGGCTCAAGAGTTTTGGTATCTTCAAATTCAAGTGCTATCCTGTCACCGCTAAATACATTGTCTATGGTGCGGATAAGCGTTCCGTTACGTGTGATACCATTTTTTGTACGTTTAAGCCTGCATATAGTTCTTTTCGAAATACCTGCTTCTTTTATAAGAAAATCTTCAAGCTTCGCATCTTTTTTTACATTTAAAATTATTGTTCCCAATTTTCCGCTCCTATTTTCTCGCATGCCATGACTGAAACAGCCATGACTGCTCTCGGCAGTATAAAAGGTATCGTTACTATCGGCAGCATTAACGGCAGATATGTCAGAATAAGCTTTAAGCATTCAAGCTTTGAGCCATATATTATTTTTCGTGACTTATTAATAATTTTAAAGATATTCATATCGGGGTGTTTTATAAAAACAAACGGCGCAAAAATCATAGACATAACGCATTTAAGATATAAGCCAACAAGAAACAGTCCCAGCATAAAAAGCTGTAAAGCCGCAAAAAGTGCAATAGCCTGATCTGCGTATTCAGAAGCATGATCGAATACATAATAAGCTGCCGCCCAGCATACTCCTGTAGGTATCAGCGAAAGCATACTCATTATCCAGATAAGTCCATAAAGAAAGCCTGCTCTCAGATTAAGTTTAAATCCAGTGTAAAGCTTTAATATGTTCATGTTGTCGTTGCCGCATGCGGACTGATAAAACCACCATAATCCGCCAGTAATAAGGGGCGTCAGAATGACATATCCGGCTAATGCCGAAATAATTTTAAGAGCCGTCTCCCATATTTTACTGCTTATAAACAATTCTCCGGTATTTCCGCCGGTATTATATAGTATAAATCC
>CAMWXM010000003.1 GCA_947178195.1 uncultured Ruminococcus sp. | reverse complement strand
GCCCAGTTATATTTACATTATAACATATTTTTCAAAAAAATCAATATTTTTTTTCAATTTTCTCAAATTTATACAAATAAGATATAAAAAAACTGTTTGAAGTGCTTTTGAAACTCGTGTTTCAGAACCTTCTGTCGAAAGCAGATCAGCAGCCGTTCACGAAGTAATATTTTTTTGCATGCGCATATTTGGTTAAAACAAGAAATTTAATATATTTTATAAAAAATTATTGAATTTTCACAAAAAATGAGATATAATATAAGTATAAGGCAGTGACGAATAATGAGCGTGCTGAAAATGTACAGTCGGTTTTCGTCAGATTGCATAAATCATGATTATGCCATGCTTTTTGCAGTATGCCTCAGCATTACGACATTTATTGTTGCACAAACCTGTTACTAACTTGTTCTATGAAAGGCGTCTGACATAATGAAAATTATAAAAGGAACGAGCGTCAGCAAGGGGATTGCTTTCGGATATATTCATGTTCGTGACTTTACAAAAAACATTTCTGTTGTTGAAAAGCAGGCGGCAGAAGACACCGAATATGAAATCAATCGTTTTTTTAAAGCAAGCGCTGATACTCTTAATTTACTTCAAACACTTTATGAAAAAACTCTGCACAGAGCAGGAGAAGAAAATGCACAGATTTTCAGCTTTCAGCAAATGATGCTGCAGGATAACGATTATATTAATTCTATCACAGAAATGATAAGAGAAAAAAATGTCTGTGCCGAATATGCGGTTCGTGTCGTTTCTATAGAATTTTCATCTCTGTTCCTCAGTATGGAGGATGAGATGAGCCGTGCGAAATCCATGGACGTTATAGACATCTCCGAGCACATTATAAGATTTCTTACCCTTAAAAAGGCTGTTTTTAAAATTCCAGATAAAACGAATAAAATTATTGTAAGCGAATCTTATGTTCCCAGCTATATTATAGCTATGCGGCTTGCTTCCGCAAATGCTGTTATCGCAATAAACGGTATGAGAAAATCTCACGCCGCCTGCCTTGCAAGAAATCTTGAAATCCCCTCTGTATTCAATGTAAAAGAACTGGATAGCAGTATGAACGGAAAATTTGCTGCTGTAAACGGCTTTACCGGCGAAATTATTATCGAGCCGGATAACGATACCGTTGACAGTCTGAAAAAATTACAGTCCAGATATTCACGTATGAAAAAAACCGTTAAGAAAAATTTCCGTAAAAGGCTGCTCGTAAAGCCTGTTAAAAAAATCAAGCTTATTGCAGTGGATCTTGACGGTACTATTATAAGCCATGCTGAAAATATTTCACAAAGATCCATCGACGTTATCAATAAGGCTGCCGCTTCGGGGATAACCGTTGCGGTATGCACAGGCAGAATGATGGACGAAATACCTGATGCAGTAAAAAATATAAAGGGAATAATGTACTTTATAACCTCCAACGGTTCGTCTATCGTAGATAGTGAAGGAACTGTAATATACAGAAATCCTCTTGAGCCTGAAACGGCTGAAAAGGTACTGGATATCCTGAACAGCTATCAATGCATGATCGACCTTTATATCGACGGCAAGGGTTATATACAGGCGTCGGATATGCAGAAGCTGGACTATTATAATGTTACCGACGGATTTGACAAGGTGCTGAAAAATTCAAGAACTCTTAAAAATAATATACGCAAATATTATAACGATACTAATCCGAGTCTTGAAAAAATCAATTTGTTTTTTGCAAGCAAAAGGGAACGCAAAGAGGCTATATGCAGAATAAGCCATCTTGTTCCGCCGCCAAGAATCGCCTACGCTATGGATTATAACCTGGAAATAACCGCAAATACCTGCTGCAAGGGTCAGGGAGTTCAGTATTTAAGCAATATGATAAAGGCAGATATGTCGGAGGTCATGGCTATCGGCGATAGTAATAACGATATTTCCATGCTGAAATCCGCAGGCATTTCCGTGGCTATGGGCAATGCTTCCAAAACCGTCAAGGCTCATGCTCTGCATGTGACCGACTGCTGTGAGGACGACGGCGCAGCTAAAGCAATAGAAAAATATGCCCTTAAAATCAAAAATAATACTGCATAAGGGTTAATAAGCAAGCAGCTTATTCATAAATTCCTCAGTGGAAATTCCTGCCGGACGGTTATACCTGTTCAGGCTGAAAAGGCATTTTTCATCATGAGTTATATAATTCGGCTTTTCAGTACAGTTAAATGCTGCTGAGAAGCCGAGTTTTTTTAAAAGCGGAACGCTTTCGTCGGAAATCATTCCATAAGGATAGGCAAAAACTATCGGGACTGTTCCGGTATTCATTTTCAAAAGCGTTTGCAGAAGTCCTATATCCTCAATAAATATTTTTTCGTATTCCTCTTCGGATTCATACGGTAGCTTTGAACAACCTTTTCTGTCTGAAATCGAATGCATATTATAAGTATGGTTTCCGATCTCTATTCTTCCGCTGGCAATGCATTCTTTTATATCGTCCCATGTCAGATAAGAATACTGAGGAATGTGAGGATCGTTTTTCGCCAGAACCTCGCTAAAATATCCCACCACGGAAACTGTCGCCTTCATATCATATTTTTCAAGAAGCGGTAAAAGATAATAATAATTATTATAAAAGCCATCGTCAGCAGTAATTAAAACCGGATTATCCGGCAGTGGCTTGTTTTTTCGGGTATAATTTATAACGTCTTCAGCAAAAATCGAATTGTACCCATGCTCTTTCAGGTATAAAAGGTCATTTTCAACTGTGCTTACCTTTATTTTATAATCGCTTTCAGCTCTATCGTCTCCCACTATGCTGTGATACATAATTATCGGAAGAAAGACCGGATCGGAGTTATCTTCAGAAGCTGCTCCGCCAAAGGTGATAATAAGAGCGGCAGCTATTATCACTATATCGAATAAAACGATTTCAGCAAATTTTTTTATGTTGCAGCATTTGTACATACTACCTCCCCTTTCTGTTAATTATTATTCAATGCTATATATCATTTATGCAAAACATGTTCAGAAATATGCTATTACAAAAATTCTTATCATATTTTTCATTAAAAATGAATATAATTCTATTAATAACCAATAGTAGAAAGTGTGAGATAAAATGCGTAAACGCAAAAAAAAATACGGAAAAACAAAAAAAGCCGCTATACTTCTTGTCGGAGTATTTGCAGCCGGAACAATAACCTATAAAGCTTTTCCTGAGATAACGCCATCGGCAATATTCTTTGCGGAGAAGAAAATTGATTTTACGTCCGACCCTGAATATTATACCGGGGAGGATGATTATGACTATTTTGAAATTTTCGGAGGAGAGAGAATAACCCAGAAATACGAATCGGAAGAAGATGATGAAAACGCCAACGACAACGACAAAGACGAAGTAGCAGCCGCAGTTTCGGCAGACCCAGGTCCCAAGCCTTATCCCGAAAACTGGAAGGAAGGTGACACAACGGTATACCCCTATACCTTTGAAAGATACAGCGGAAACAAGTTTATAGCTCTTGAGGGCGGCGGACAGGTTATGAATGAAACAAGTATTTCAAATGCAGAGCTTATTGAAGAAAGCGGCAAGCTGCCGGAGTTTGAAGTAGAGCTTGACGGTACGCCTCAGGTACTTATTATGCATACACATACTACCGAAAGCTTCGAGCCTTATGAACGCAGCAGCTTTGATACATCGTTTAATTACCGCACCACCGACCCCGAAAAAAATGTTGTTTTAATAGGAGATGAAATTACCCGTCAGCTGGAAGATGCGGGAATAGGTGTAATACATGATACGACCATACATGATTACCCATCGTACAATGGATCGTATGAAAGAAGCGCCACAACAATAAAAAATATTCTAAAAGAAAATCCTACAATAAAGGTAGTATTGGATATTCACAGGGACGCTATTGGCACAAGCGAAAGCATCATGCAGCCGACTGTCACCATAGACGGAAAAAAGGCGGCACAGGTCATGATAATATCAGGCTGCGACGACGGAACGCTGAATATGCCGGATTATATGAAAAATTTCAGATTTGCAGCTCTTTTGCAGCAGCAGATGTCGTCGGATTATCCGGGGTTTGCAAGACCAGTTCTGTTTGATTACCGTAAATACAATCAGGATCTGACAACAGGCAGCCTTTTAATAGAAGTGGGAAGTCATGGAAACACCCTGGAACAGGTTGAATATTCAGGAAAGCTTATCGGAAAATCTCTTGTCAAATCTTTTAAAAAATTAGCAGAGGACGATTAAAATGGAAAAAAGAAAAAAAATAAGACGAGCGTTCATGCTTGCCTTCTTCATTTATATTATTATTAATATTTTTATTTTCGGACTTATGAAGGCTTACCTTAACACCAATAATATCGTAAGCCGCAATCAGCTGGTCATGGCTTCTATAGAACAAAACAGCCAAAAAACGGAAATAGAAATACTTGGTAAAAATTTCAGCATAAACAAAAATCAGAAATCAGAAAAAGTTGTAGAAACGGTTTTGTATCTGCTCATGCCGGATAAAATCAGGGCTTGTACCGAAATTGTCATCCAGTGTAAAAATACATTCTTTTAAAAAAATCAGCGTCGTATGAAAATTATACGGCGCTGACTTTTTATCAGGAAAATCCGGAAATAAAAACGCAAACAATCGCCAATTATATCAATTTCTCAGCGACTCATCTGCCGAAGAAAGCAGTATCTCATTTACTCCGCTTGACCATAAATCAGTACCCACCATAAACCATATTTCCTCATTATCTCTGGATTTCCATGAATATTCCTTTATTGATTCGGAAGCAATAGAGGTTTCTTGTCCCGATCCAAGAGTACTTTCCAGTATATCGTAAATAGTTTCATAAGCTTCCAACAACTGACTTTCGTCATAAGGGTAAGAATATTCGTTTGTATTAACATCGTAAACGCAGCCTATATGATAACCGTAATTAAATAACTCCCCTTTTGGCGAAAATTCAAAAAACATTTCCGCAGGCATGTCTATGCCCAAACAGTCGACTCTGTCCAGTTGAAAATAATACTCCATTTCTCCCGGGTTATTTTCATCAGCGTACTCGGAATAATCTGTTCCCACAACATCGAAAACTTCCTCTGTTGTCATTCCGCAGTATATTCCTGGAATAATGCAAGGATCATTGTCAGTCCTGATATTATTTGAATTAATGGCAGAAACACATGCAACTGCAGCAACAACAGCAATTCCCAATTCTAAAATTTTCATTTATATGTCCCTTCTCATAAACCGACCGCTGTTTCAAGAGCGATCTCCATCATTTGCGTAAAACTTGTCTGGCGTTCCTCTGCCGGAAGAGAAATATTTCTCAGAGGGCAATCGGAAACGGTTGCAATGCAAAGGGCATTTTTACCGGCTCTTGCTCCATTCATATAAAGAGCGGCGGCTTCCATTTCAACACCTAAAACATTCATTTTCTGCCATTGCGCCAGAGAATTTGCGTCGTCATAAAAAGTATCGCTTGAAAGAATATTTCCCACATGATATACAGCACCCAGCTTTTCAGCATTTTCAACTGCTTTTTTCAGCAACTCATAAGATGCTGTCGGAGCATAAGTTCCCGGAAGGCGGTACTGTGCAGCATAGCCGGAGTTGGTACATGCGCCCATACCGAATATAACATCTCTTGGATTTACAAAATCGGCAATAGCCCCTATAGTACCTATCCTTATAATATTTTCCACGTCATATTCGTTATAAAGCTCCCATGAGTATATGCCGATAGACGGCATACCCATACCGCTGCCCTGAACAGAAACTTCAGTTCCCTTATATTTTCCGGTAAATCCCAGCATACCTCTTACGTTGTTGTAGCATACAGGATCATCAAGATAAGTCTCGGCAATAAATTTTGCTCTGAGTGGGTCTCCCGGCATAAGAACAGTTTTTGCAATATCGCCTTTTTGGGCGTTATTATGGGGCGTAGGCATAAATATCAACTCCTTAAAAAATATTGACGTATCTGCATCTTACATTTCGCTTCTGTTTTCCAGAGCCTTGAACAGCGTCACCTCGTCGGCAGATTCAAGATGACCTCCCACAGGTATACCGAAAGCAAGTCTTGTCACCATGATGCCCAAAGGCTTTAAAATCCTTGCGATGTACATAGCCGTAGCCTCTCCCTCAACTGTAGGATTAGTAGCCATAATAATTTCAGAAACAGCGTTATTGCTCACCCTATCCAGAAGCTCTTTGATTTTTATATCATCAGGACCTATTCCGTTTATAGGAGAAATAAGCCCATGAAGAACATGGTAAGTTCCACCATATTCGTTTGTACGTTCAAAAGCGGAAACGTCCTTGGGAGTTTCCACAACGCATATAATGGAAGAATCCCGATTTGAATCGCTGCAAATCGGGCAAATCTCAGATTCGGTAAGGTTCTGACATACTTTACAGTAACCCACATCGTTTTTCACAGAAATAATCGCGTCTGAAAATTGCTTTGCGTCCTCATCGCTCATAGCCATTACCGCATAGGCGAGACGCTGAGCAGTTTTCATACCTATTCCCGGAAGCTTTGCGAATTGCTCGGCAAGTATCACCAGGGGAAGTGCGTTATTATCAGCCATATTTTATCAGAATAAGCCCGGCAAAGCCACTCCGCCGGTTATTTTGTTCATTTCTTCCTCGGTAGTTTTTTCCACATCGTTCATAGCTTCATTGATAGCGCTTACCACTAAATCCTGGAGCATTTCAACATCATCGGGATCAACCACCTCAGGTTTGATTGTAAGGGATTTGATATTCTTAGCTCCTGTTACCTTTACTTCAACAGCGCCGCCGCCGGAGGTGGCCGAAAATTCTCTTGCTTCAATATCCGTTTGCAAAGCAGTGATCTCGTCCTGCATTTTCTGAGCCTGCTTTATCATCGAATTCATATTTGAAGCTCCGCCAATATTTTTAGGTACTCTTGATTTCATAATTTAAAATCTCCTTTAATTTTCCTTATTCAACAGCAGTTTCAATTCCGCTGCTTATAGCTTTTTCAATCAGTTCTTCCGCCTTTTGTTCCTTTACAGCGGCAGCTGAACACCTTGCTTTCAGTACATAAGCCTTTCCCATAACGTTTTTTATTGCGTCATTGAGTATTTTCAGATTTTCCTTTACTTTAAAAAGCTTCAAGAAAAACTGATTTTTAGTGTCTATCAGCATAATATTTTTATAAGCAAAGGCTCTTGAGCCCGACAGCGTTCCCGATACAGACGGCGATAGCCTTGTGATCTCCTCCAGTATGTCCGACCATTCCATAAGCGGTTTAAAGTCAGACGCCTTCAGCGATTTCATATCTACAGCCGGCTTTACAGCCTCTGCTTCATCCGGCTGAGCCTCATCAGTGTGATAATTACCTTCTGTTACCGTTTGCTTTAAAGAACTATCTGTATTTATTTTACCATAAATTTCGTTATTGTCAATAGGTTTCTGTTTATTTTGTACGGAACAAAGCTTTATAAGGCACATTTCCAGCTCGATACGTTTATTTAGCGCCTTTCCCATTCTCTCTCCGCATTCCTGCAATATGGAAATTTTTGAAAGAATGTCCTGAAGCTCCGTTTTAGCGGCTATATTTTTAAGCCTTTCAAATTCTTCGGGCATACATGCAATAAGCTCCGGCTTTTCAGGGCATACCTTCATAAGCATAAGATTCCTGAACTGGTCTGTAAGCTCCGAACACAGCTTGCCCATATCCTTAGACTGGGAATAAAGCTTGTCCGCTGCCGCCAACGCTTTTGCCGGTGCTTTTGAAACTGCAGCATCTATTATTTCAAAAATATCATCTCTTCCCGCAATCCCCGCCGCAGCAGAAACAGTTTCGGGAGTTATATTTTCAGAATAAGCCGCACACTGGTCAAGAAGCGAAAGAGCATCTCTCATTCCACCGTCAGAAAGCCTTGCGATAAGGGAAGCGGCATTTTCATCAAGGGTTATGCCTTCCTTTTCTGCAATATATAAAAGTCTTTGTTTGATATCCTCCGTCAGTATTCTTCTGAAATCGAAACGCTGACACCGTGAAGTGATAGTTGCCGGAACCTTATGAACCTCTGTGGTAGCAAGAATAAATTTAACATATTCCGGCGGTTCTTCCATAATTTTCAGAAGAGCGTTAAAGGCACTGGGAGTCAGCATATGCACCTCATCGATGATATAGACCTTGTATCTGCAGCGTTCCGGAGTATAGACTGCGCCTTCTCTCAGGTCTCTTATATCGTCAACTCCGTTATTTGAAGCGGCGTCTATCTCTATAATATCCGAAAGGGCAAAATTATCTGCGTCCCTACATACGCCGCATTCAAGACAGGGATTGCCGTCCTTTTCCTCTGGGCAGTTCACCGCCTTAGCAAAAATTCTGGCACAGGTAGTTTTACCCGTACCTCTCGAACCGGTAAAGAGATAGGCGTGAGCCGTTTTATTATTTTTTATCTGATTTTTCAGAGTTGTAGTTATATGTGGCTGAGAAATAACGTCGTCAAACGAAAGAGGACGCCATTTCCGATATAAAGCTGTATACATAGCGGCTTCCTCCCTTCAAATAAGAAAAAAAAATTCCGGAACATAGGTGTGCAGGCTGGCTGCGGCACACAAAACGATCCGCTTAATGCTGCTCGGTTCCCCGCCTGACATGGTTCACGGTGTTCCGTTGCACAGGGCCCGCACACCTATATTTCGGAATAAAAATAATCAACATCAAAATTATAACACATCTTATAAAATTTTTCAAGTGTTAAATTGAATTTTTTTTAAAACAAAAGAAAAAAATTGTTAAAATGCCAAAAAACCAACGGTAAAAATTGTGCATATTTTTGGCTTTGCATTGTAGCCAAGAGAAAAAAAATGTGGTATAATAATATATGGCTATATGGAAAGCCGGAAAAATATATTTTATTCTTAAGGAGCGTGTGTTGTGAAAGCAATAAAAATAATTTTGGCTGTTCTTGCCGTATTTTCTGCGGCAGCGGCATTAACGGCTGCAGTGCTCGTATACAAAAAGAAGTATAAAAAAAGTTATATTACAGTCTGTGAATAAACAGACTTTAAAAAGGGAGTCTTTATAAATGAACATCAAAATTGAATTGGCAGAAAAATTAAAGGACAAGCCTGCTGATGAAAGCAAGCTTGGTTTTGGTCATATTTTTACAGACCATATGTTTGTTATGAATTATGACACAGGTGAGGGCTGGCATGACGCAAGGATAATTCCTTATCAGAATATTTCGCTGTCGCCGGCTTCAATGTGTCTGCATTACGGACAGGAGGTCTTTGAAGGTCTTAAGGCTTATCGTACTGCGGAAGGCAAAATCCAACTTTTCCGTCCTGATGAAAACTTTAAAAGACTTAACGTTTCAAATAAAAGAATGGTTATTCCTCAGATAAACGAAACTGATTGCCTTGAAGCTCTTGAAAAGCTTATCGAAATTGAAAAGGACTGGGTTCCGCATACCGACGGTACAGCGCTTTATATTCGTCCGTTTATTTTTGCAACAGACCCTTATGTAGGCGTTCGTCCTGCTGACCACTATTTATTCATGATAATCCTTTCGCCTTCGGGAGCTTATTATTCCACAGGTCTTAACCCTGTTAAAATTTATGTTGAAAATAATTATGTAAGAGCGGTAAGAGGCGGCACAGGCTTTGCAAAAACAGCTGCCAATTACGCTATTTCTCTTGCAGGTCAGGAAGAAGCCCATGAACAGGACTATGAACAAGTTCTTTGGCTTGACGGCGTTGAAAGAAAGTATATAGAAGAAGTAGGCTCAATGAACATCTTCTTCGTTATCGATAATGAAATAATAACGCCTGAGCTTACCGGTTCAGTTTTGCCGGGTATCACCAGAAAATCCGCTATTGAATTATGCCGTAGCAAGGGTTATAAGGTAACCGAGAGAAAAATTACAATTCATGAGGTTGCTGAAGCTTATGACGCCGGAAAGCTTAATGAAGTTTTTGGAACAGGCACAGCGGCTGTTATTTCTCCTGTCGGTCATCTCAAATGGGGCGATAAGATAATGGAAATAAACGATAATAAGATCGGAAACATTTCTCAGATGCTCTATGATACCATGACGGGTATCCAGTGGGGAAAAATCCCAGATGAATTTGGCTGGATCAGGGAAATCAAATAAAAACGGAGTGTATCATACTCCAGTCTGAATATAAGGCAATACTGCACAAATTTCGGCTTGCGAATACGCATCTCAGGCATAATATTTGTGCGGTATTGCCATAATTGTTATTGACATATTGACACTGCATGGAAAATATAGTATAATATAAACTGCTGAGTAAAGGCAATTTTATTTTTTTAAAAAAGAAGGAGGTTATTGCAGTGATTCAGGAAAGAAATATTGTAACATGCATAATTTTATCAATTGTTACCTGCGGAATATATATGTATTACTGGCTGTACTGTGTAGCAAACGACTTAAACGTTGCTGCTGATGCGCCAAACGATACAAGCGGAGCTTTGGTAGTTGTACTTGGCATTGTTACATGCGGTATTTACTTAATTTACTGGGCGTATACAGCTGGTGGAAAAGTACAGACTGCTATGTCTAAAAGAGGTCTGCCATCTGATTCAAACAGTGCGATTCTTTATCTTATACTTTCGTTATTTGGATTAAGTATCGTTACTATGGCTTTGATTCAGTCAGAACTGAACAAAATTGCTACGCCAAATGCATAAGAGATTAAAAAAGCAATTAATAATGCTTGCTGCCGTTTTGTCAGCAGGCGTTATTTATTATCTTATCACAACGACTACCGGCTTGATCATCCCATGTGTTTTTCATTATGTAACCGGTTTTTACTGCCCCGGCTGTGGCGTAACACGAATGTGCATAAGTATTATAAAGCTTGATTTTTACAAAGCCTTTCGCAGTAATCCGCTATTGTTTGTTTTGCTGCCTGTTTTAGCGGCAATAATGTTAAAGCAATCCTACGACAATGTAAGATACGGAAAATTAAGACATAAAAAATTTATGACCGTAATAGGAATTATACTAATTATAATATTACTCATTTTTGGAATACTGAGAAATATTCCTGCATTTTATTATTTGAAACCTCTTTAAATCATACCGCCCAGAGTTCTTCTGAAAACTTTGGGCGGTGTTTTAAATTATAAAAAATTTTTCCATTGTATAAAACAACCATTAAAACAAATACTATATCATACAAAAAAATTCAAGAGGAAGTGAAAATATGGTTTCAAAAAAGGAATACAAGGAAATGAGCCAGAAGGCATCTCCGCCCTCAAGGTCATGGATAAATGTCCCTACTGCTTTTATAATCGGCGGACTTATATGCATGCTGGGAGAAGGTATAATGAATATTTTTCTTCATTACGATTTCGACAAGGAAACAGCCGGAGCATGGACTTCCATAATTCTTGTCACTCTCAGCGCATTATTGACCGGTCTTGGTCTGTATGAAAAACTTGCAAAGCATGCCGGCGCAGGAACACTTGTTCCGATAACAGGATTTGCCAACTCTATTTCCTCTGCCGCCTTAGAGGCAAAATCAGAAGGATTTATTCTTGGCGTTGGCGCAAAAATATTCACAATCGCAGGACCGGTAATTCTTTACGGTTCAGCTGCCGCCGTAGTATACGGTCTGATATATTATTTCACAAAATAAAAAAGACTCTATATCCGAAAAATCGGGTATAGAGTCTTTTATTTTATACGGTATTAAATCTCCGCCTTACCGATATGCCAGATATTTTCAGCATAATCCCTGATAGTTCTATCGGAGCTGAATTTACCCGCATTGCACATATTAAGCCACATTTTCTTTCCTATAAGCTTGTTATTGCCGAAATCTCCTATACATTTAAGCTTTACGTCAATATAGCTTTCCAAATCGCCCAATAAGTAATAATTATCCGGTGAATGCCATGAAGCTCCGTCTGTCAGTGAATAATAAAGCTCTCTGAAATCTCCAGAGCCGCCATCGGAAACAGTACCATCAATAAGTGTCTGAACCACCTGTCTTATTTTAGGATTTTCAGAAAGAATTTTACGGCTGTTATATTCAGGCATAATTTCTTTAAGCTCTTCAACTCTTGCGCCGAAAATATAATTATTTTCCTCACCTGCTTCCTGAACTATTTCGATATTTGCTCCGTCGTATGTTCCAAGAGTTACCGCACCGTTTAACATAAGCTTCATATTGCCTGTTCCTGAAGCTTCTGTTCCGGCGGTTGAGATCTGCTCAGAAACATCAGCAGCCGGAATAAGCTTTTCTGCATAGGAAACGTTATAATTTGAAACAAACACTACTTTTACGTATCTGCTAACCTCTTCATCGTTTTCAACAAGCTTTGCAATCTCGTTTATAAATTTAATGATTGCTTTTGCTCTGCGATAACCAGGGGCAGACTTTGCGCCAAAAATAAAAGTAACAGGGTTTAAATTTATAATTTCGCCGGATTTGATGCCGAAATAAATATAAAGTATCGAAAAAGCATTAAGAAGCTGGCGCTTATATTCGTGCAGTCTCTTTATCTGAATATCGAAAATCGAATTAGGGTCGATAGTAATACCCTCGGCTTTACAGATATAGTCCGCAAGCTTTTTCTTATTTGCTTTTTTAATATCAAGGAATTTTTTCACCATTTCCTCGTCTTCGGAATAGCCGGAAATTTTCTTCAGCTCATCTAAATTTGTCATCCACTTTTCATTGCCCAGCAATTCGGTAATAAGAGCAGAAAGCTCAGGATTACAAAGGGCAAGCCAGCGTCTTTGAGTAATACCATTTGTTTTATTCTGGAATCTTTCAGGATACAGCTTATACCAATCCGCAAGAACAGTATCCTTTAATATCTCCGTATGAATTTCAGCAACGCCGTTTACATATGAAGAGCAGTAAACAGCCATATCAGCCATATTTACAAGACCGTTTCTGACAATTTTGATTTTTTCGATTTCCTCAGATTTTTTACCCTTGGAATACATTTCAGCAATAAGCTGTTCGTTTATCTGCAAAATAATAGTATAAATTTCAGGCAGAAGCTCTTCCACAAGAGAGCAATCCCATTTTTCCAGTGCTTCCGGCATTACAGTATGGTTTGTGTAATTGAATACTTTTTTTGCAAGGGCAAATGCCTTATCAAAGCTTACTCCGTTAAGACGCATAAGTCTAATAAATTCAGGTATCGAGATTACCGGATGAGTATCGTTTAACTGGATAGTAATGCTGTCGGAAATATTTTCTACTCCGCCAAACCGGTCTATATGTTTTTTTATAATATCCTGAAGCGATGCGCTGCAGAAGAAATACTGCTGCTTTAAACGGAGCTTTTTACCTTCTCTTCCGTCATCGTTAGGATATAAAACCTTGGATATATCCTCGGCATAAATTTTTTCTGCCGCTGCCTCCATATACTTCTGCTGATTGAAAAGGTCAAAATTAAATTCATTTACTGCTTCAGCCTGCCAGAGTCTGAGAGTGCTGACATGATTGGTTTTACAGCCGAATATGGGCATATCATAAGGCACGGCTTTTACCGTCTGACCGTTATATTTTACCTCAACAGCCTCGCTGTCAACTCTTACTGACCATGGATCGCCGAATTTTGTCCAGTCGTCAGCAGCTTCCGTCTGAAAGCCGTTTTCGATCCCCTGCTTGAAAAGACCATATTTATATCTTATGCCATAGCCGTCCAGCGGAAGATCGAGGGAAGCCGCACTGTCAAGGAAACAAGCTGCAAGCCTTCCAAGACCGCCGTTGCCGAGAGCAGCGTCCTCGATTTCCTCAAGCTCAGAAAGACTTTTACCCATTTCGTTTAAGACCTTTTCAGTCTCATCGTAAATGCCCAGGCATAATAAATTATTATAAACCGCTCTGCCCACTAAAAATTCCATTGAAAAATAGCATGCACGTCTGCTGTTTTTGTGGGCATTTTTTGACTTGCTCCAGTTTTCAGCGGCATACTTCATAACAGCGTTTCCCACAGCCGTATGAATCTCCTGAGGAGTATTGCAGCCCTTCAAAGCTGCCCTGAGATTTTCCTTATAATTTTCCATATCAATTCTCCTTTTTATCTATTATACATTTTATTGATTTTAAGAATGCGTTTTGAAAGTTTTTCCGTAAAGTCATCGGATTTGGTTCTGAACTGCCAGTTAGTGCCCAGAGTTGAAGGGATATTCATTCTTGCCGTTGCATCAGAATTAAGGAAATCCTGCATCTGTGCTACTGCGATCTGCGCAACACTTCCCCAAGTTTCCCTTATAATTCCCTTAGGAATATCCTTTTTCTTGCTTACATTAAGGTATGCCATGCAGAATTTAAGAGTTTCGGATGACTGAGATGCCACCCAGCCCTTTAATGTTTCATTATCATGAGTTCCCGTATATGCCACACAGTTTGAATTGTCATAATTATGGGGCAGGTGCTCGTTTTTTCCGCCCTCGCCG
Source organism: uncultured Ruminococcus sp. (assembly GCA_947178195.1). GTDB lineage: Bacteria > Bacillota > Clostridia > Oscillospirales > Ruminococcaceae > Porcipelethomonas. The sequence goes on along the minus strand of CAMWXM010000003.1, from coordinate 20,058 downwards.
AAAGCAAACTGAGTGACCTTCATACCCGGATACCCCACAGCCGCCAGCATTTCACGTACATCAGAGGTTATAAATCCCAGATCCTCGGCAATAATGTTAAGCTTACCCAATTTTCTTTCAGCTTCCTTAAACAGAGCCGCTCCAGGACCCTTTCTCCATTCGCCTTTTTCAGCAGTTTTGTTACCATATGGGATAGTATAATAGCTTTCAAAGCCACGGAAATGGTCTATTCTTACAATATCATAAATTTCAGAGGAAAATTTAAGCCGCTGTACCCACCATTTATAGTTGGTTTCTTTGTGGTATTCCCAGTCGTAAAGCGGATTCCCCCACAACTGACCGGTTTTCGAAAAATCGTCAGGCGGACATCCGGCAACGTCTTTGGGCTTTTTATCCTTGTCAAAGCAGAAAAGCTCAGGGTATGCCCACGCCTCAACGCTGTCATAGGAAACATAAATAGGCATATCTCCAATAATTTCAATTCCCTTGTCATTAGTATATTTTTTCAGATTTTTCCATTGGCTGAAAAATTTATACTGAATGAATTTAAAAAATTCTATATCCTTTTCCAGCTCTTCCGAAGCTTTCAGAAGGGCGTTTTTATCTCTCATAGCAAACTTTTTGTCCCATTCATACCATGCCTTGCCGTTGTTTTTGAATTTCAAAGCCATAAACAAAGCATAGTCGTCAAGCCATTGTTTATTTTCGACTTTAAATTCTTTATATCTTTTTGAAACGTCACGTTTATAGGTTTTATAAGCCTGCCTTAAAACCTTGAAGCAGCCGTTATATATAAGACTGTAATTCACCCTACGAGAATTATCCTGCCATTTTATATCCTCATAATCAGATTTTTTTATAAGTCCCTCACGTTTTAACGTATCAAAATCAACGAAATACGGATTTCCGGCATATACGGAAAAAGACTGATAGGGCGAATCGCCATAGCTTGTGGGAGACAGCGGCAGTATCTGCCAGCATTTAACTCCCGATGCTGCAAGAAAATCAACAAAGTCATAAGCGGCTCTTCCCATTTTTCCTATACCGTATTCTGACGGAAGGCTGGAAATGTGCATAAGTATACCGTTTTTTCTCATTTTTCACTCCGTTCTGTCAAAGCTTATTTGACATATTTTTCAAATCAATTTTTTTCAAACCAATAAAGATATATGTATAATTTTCATTATTTTACATAAAATTAAAGAAAACACAAATGGGGGATATATCATGAATCGTATCGGAAAACCGATAACAATATTTTTGACTGGTGCTCTGATCTACAGCCTGGTAGAGATAGCTTTCAGAGGCTTTACCCACTGGACAATGGCTGTTACCGGGGGAATAATTTTTTCTGTACTTTACCGGTTAAATTCAGGTCTTATAAATACGCCGCTATGGGCAAAATGCCTGTTGGGTTCGGTGATTATAACTTCCTTTGAATTTACCGTAGGGGTCATCGTAAATATAATACTGCATTGGAATGTATGGGATTATTCGGCAGTCCCTTTAAATCTGCTGGGACAGGTCTGCCTTCCCTTTACGGCTCTTTGGTTTCTTATCTGCATTCCTGCGTATCTGCTTTGTTTTTTTCTCAGAAAACGCCTGAACAAAGATAAAAGTCCCAGAGTCTTAAAAGCTGATTGAACGTATTAAGTCTTTATCATTCTTTACAATAGGGAGCGTCTGTAGCAGTCCACAGACGCTTCCTATTTATTATACCATTTTTTCCCCTTATTTATCAAGTCCTTTTTGAAAAAATTCAGGTTTATGAAAAAATTGTGTAAGTAATTTTCAATCATAATCAACCTTGCAATCGCTTAATAGGGAAAATTACCAAAAATTCTGTTAAACCGGAAAACGCCGCACAAAAAATTGTGCGGCGCTGTCATTATTTTATCTTATTTTAGTTCCCGGCTCTGTATCGTCGTCTAAAAATACCACCTTAGCGCTTCCATCGGGCATATCGCATGCGCATATCATACCGCAGCTTTCTTCACCGCAAAGCTTTACCGGCTTTAAATTTGCAACCACCATAACGGTTTTACCCACAAGCTCTTCCGGTTCATAGAACTGAGCTATACCGGATACCACCTGTCTACCGCCCATTCCGTCATCAAGCTGAAGCTTCAGCAGCTTTTTGGATTTCTTGACTTTTTCACATGCTTTAACTTTAGCGGCACGAAGCTCGGTTTTAAAAAATTCATCTATGGTTATTTCAGGCGCAAGTTCGATTTTTTTCTTTGAGCCTTCTGCCTCTGCCATCTGTTTTTCAATGATACCGTTCAATTCTTCGATTTCCTTTTCAACGTCGATTCTCGGGAAAAGAACTTCTCCTTTTTTCACGGTTACATTTTCACTCAATACGCCGAATTTTCCTGTGTTTTCATAGGTAACAGCTTCTTCAGACGCTCCTATCTGCTCCCATACCTTCGGCATTGTCATAGGCATAAACGGACTTAAAAGAGTTGATGTGATCCTTATGGATTCCAATAAATTATAAAGCACTGCCGCAAGTCTCGGTTTATTCGCTTCATCCTTGGCAAGAACCCAAGGAGCTGTTTCATCAATATATTTATTTGCACGGGATATCACCTTGAAAATTTCCGCAAGGGCATTCTGAAGCTGAGTTTTATTCATATAATCATCTATCTTAATGCGCAAAGCCTGGCATTCGGCAATAAGCTCGTCATCGAATTCGCCTGCCTGCTTTTCAGAAGGAAGAGTTCCGCCGAAATATTTTTCAACCATAGCCACCGTTCTTGAAACAAGATTTCCAAAACCGTTTGCAAGATCGGAGTTTATTCTGTTTATCATGATCTCATTTGAGAATGAGCTGTCAGAACCTAGCGCCATTTCCCTGAGTATGTGATAACGGATAGCATCTGCGCCGTATCTTTCTCCCAATATAAACGGGTCTACAACATTTCCCAGCGACTTGCTCATTTTCTGTCCGTTAAAGGTTATCCAGCCATGAACCGCAAGATGCTTAGGAAGCTCTATGTCCAGAGCCATAAGCATAGCTGGCCATATGATAGCATGAAAACGCATAATATCCTTAGCTACCATGTGAATATCAGCAGGCCAAAATTTTTCAAATTCATTATAAGCTCCGTTCTCATATCCAAGCGCCGATATATAGTTTGAAAGTGCGTCTATCCAGACATAAACCACATGATTTGTATCAAACGTAACGGGAATGCCCCATTTAAAGCTTGTTCTTGAGACGCAGAGATCCTCAAGCCCCGGTTTTATAAAATTATTAACAAGCTCTACAGCTCTCGTTTTCGGCTGGAGATAATCTGTTTCGGTCAAAAGCTTTTCTATTCTTTCAGCAAATGGGGACATTTTAAAGAAATATGCTTCCTCCTTAGCTTCAATAACTTCTCTGCCGCAGTCCGGACACTTTCCGTCTACAAGCTGTGAATCCGTCCAGAAGCTCTCACATGGAGTGCAGTATTTTCCGGAATACTCGCCCTTGTAAATGTAACCCTTATCATAAAGAGCCTTGAAGATTTTTTGAACAGTCTCAACATGATAATCGTCTGTCGTCCTTATATATCTGTCATAGCTGATATTCATATAGCTCCAGAGCTTTTTAAATTTTTCAACTATCCTGTCAACATATTCCTTTGGTGTAACGCCGGCTTCGGTAGCCTTCTGCTCTATTTTCTGACCGTGCTCGTCAGTACCTGTCAAAAACATTACATCGTATCCCTGCATTCGTCTGTAGCGAGCAATAGAATCGCATGCAGCCGTAGTATAACAGTGTCCTATATGCGGATTCCCCGATGGGTAATATATCGGGGTCGTAATGTAAAACGGTTTTTTTGACATATATGTTCCTCCCATATGAACCGGTCATTTGTTTAAAAACAGGTTCTTAAAATTCTATTCTTTAATTATACAATATTTATTCCAATTTGTCCAGCATTAATTTTTGAAAAAAGTGACTTAAAGCATTACAAAAAAATCACTTGACATATTATAAACTTGTAGTATAATAATAAGTAAAAAGGGTAACTGCGATAAGCGGTTTTACCTGAAAGTTTTAAGTTAAAATAACCGCCAACTTTGGAAGGGAGGGCGGTTATTTCTTTTTATTGTCAAGCTTAACTATTTCAAATTATTAACAATAATAATGTAAGTAATTCGCCATTTCATCAATCCTCAAGCAATATTGTAAAAGGCCCATCGTTTAAAAGCTCTACTTTCATATCTGCGCCGAACACACCCTTTTCAACAACAGGAATAAGCTTTTTACACTGCTGTACAAAATATTCATAAAGCCGTTCCGCCTCGTCAGGCTTTCCTGCATTCATGAAATTGGGACGATTTCCCTTTCGGCAATCCGCATAAAGGGTAAACTGGGATATAACAAGAACCGCACCGTTTACATCGTTCACTGAAAGATTTATTTTATCATTTTCATCGGAAAAAATACGCAGCCTTGAAATTTTCTGGGCAAGTCTTTCAGCATTTTCTTCACAGTCCTCCTGTCCCACTCCCAGAAAAATCAACAGTCCCTGTCCGATATTTCCTTTTGTCTCACCGTCGACCTTTACTGACGCATGAGTAACTCTCTGTAACACTGCTTTCATATATTTTCAACCTCTCCCAATTCTGCAAAAACCTTTCCAAGACTATCATGTATCGCAAGGTCGCAGTAAGAATCTGCCGATGTGACCGTTTTATTGATAAGGACTACTTTGCAATCTCTGCTGCGGTACTGTAAAAGTCCTGCCGCAGGGTAAACATTAAGAGAAGTTCCGCCGACAATTATCAGGTCAGCATTTTCTATAGCCATGACCGCACCGTTTATGGTGTTATTATCAAGACCCTCCTGATATAAAACCACGTCCGGTTTTATGATTCCTCCGCAATTGCATAGTGGTATTCCGCTGCTGTTTAAAATAAATTCCGCATCATAAAAGCTTCCGCATTCCATACAATAATTACGGTGTACGCTTCCATGAAGCTCATATACCGATTTGCTTCCTGCCGCCTGATGCAGACCGTCAATATTCTGGGTTATGACCGCTTTAAGCCTTCCGTTTTCTTCAAGCTTTGCCAGTGTAATATGTGTTATATTAGGCTTTGCATCAAGGCAAAGCATTTTGTCACGGTAAAATTCATAAAAATCCGCCGTATTATTTTTAAAAAAATCATGACTTAAAATCGTTTCCGGCGGAAATTTGTATTTTTGATTGTAAAGTCCATCAACACTTCTGAAGTCGGGAATCCCGCTTTCTGTGGAAACTCCTGCACCTCCGAAAAATACAATATTTTTGCTACTGCTTATAAATTCTTTTAAATTATTCATTTTATCACTATCACCCTTTTAAATAAACCTATCAGACTTACTGACAGATTTATTATAACATAAATATTCAATTGTGAAAAGTATTTTTTTACAGAAAAAGACCGGCACATTTAAAATGCACCGGTCTTACATGATGTTATGGAGTTTTGAGTTATTGAAGCTTCAGCTGTTGAGTTTTAAATTATTTGCGGTAGATAAGCATTTTGCCAAGATAAAGCTCAGCTACATTATTCGGGTCGATAGGTTCATCAAATACCCATGAGGTATCATATACAATACCAGCATTTGTTCCACTAGACGAACTGGACGTACTGTAACTGTACGAATCGGACAAACCGTGCGAACTGGACGACCAGTCTTTTGACAAAAGCTCCGTTCCATCGGTCATAACTATTCTGTAACCATCGTTTAACAATGCGTCAGCATAGAAATTCATTCTTCCGATAGTCGTCAATGAAAACGGCGTTATATTGATTTCATCAAACAAGAAAGTATAATCGCGCTTAGGTATAAATTCTGGCATATACTCCTTGTAATTTATATTAAGAGAATCAAATTTGCCCAAACGAAGAGTAAAGCTTAATCTTGCTAAATCGCTCAGTATTATATGGTCCCGATGTTCTGGTGCTTTAGAAGGGTTGTATTCATGTTCATCATAGTTTACACGCAGTGTAATATTTTCTCCGTCTTTAAAAATTCTTTGCGCCATATTGAGCTTTAAAATGATATAGTTTTTTTCAGCGTCAAAATCACTGGTATACGAATAACTGAGTCCACCGTATTCTTCTGCATACTTACCGCCATCTTCTATCAAATATCCTATATATTCCTTATTAAGATTTTTTGGAAATTTGTCAGCATGAAAAACAGCATAAAAGTCCTGTTCATCACAAAGTATGCCTACCGGAGAGAGTTCTACGCCCATATCGCTTTCGCACCGGAAGTTTTCGATTTCCGTTACCATATCATAAACATTAGTAACAGTAACTTCCTTAGCAAAAATATTTTTAATCCATTCAAGGCTGCCTGTTTCAGCTGCAACAGTGACAGAGCCGAAAATAAATACTGCAAGAGCCGTGATAATCCGGATATATCTTACCTTTTTATGCTGTTTAGTTGTCAGCTCCGGCTGAATCTCATCAATGTTATCGAGTATTTCGCCAAGGCATTCATCACTCATGGTAATTTTGTCCATAGCTGCATTGTATAAATTCTTGTTCATATATTTCCTCCTCCTTTAATTTCTTTTTAAGTAATTTCCGTCCACGTTGGAGTCGGCTTTGTAATGTAGATATTTTTACGCCTGTAATTTCAGATATTTCATTTATGGAATAGCCTTCATAGTAGTAAAGATGTATAACTATTTTATATTTTTCGGGCAGTGATAAAACAGTTTCAAGGATTTCCGACTGTGATTCATTCATGCTAAATTGCTGTGCAATATTGGTTTCGTCCGAACGTTTTGAAAACCAATTTGATTTCAAAAGGTCTTTTGATTTGTTTATGGTTACTCTTATAAGCCATGCTTTGAGCTGCTCGGGATTTTCGGGTATGCTTTTTAATGAGTAAAGCTTTAGAAAAACCTCCTGAGAAATATCTTCTGCATCGCTTAAATTTTTGGTATAAGATAACGCAACACGAAATACCGTATCCTTATATTCCAAAAGCTTTTTTATAAATTCTTCCTTATCCAATTTGAAAAACCTCCTTTCATTTTTGGCGCCTCACTTATAAAACGAATCAGGATTAAAAAAAATCTCATTTTTATAAAAAAATTTCAAAAAAAAATTTTAAGGACACATCTAAACGACATAGTTTTTTAGATGTGACGTTGTTCATCTGATAATTTATTACTATTTTATCATATTTTTGCTCTTTTGTATAGAGTTTTTTTGAAGTGCCTTGAAGTTTTTATTATAGTCTATTTACTTAAAAAGTAAAACGTTCAATTCGCAAGGTTATTTATGATAATACAATTGAAAGAAACGCTCGAACATTTCAGGAATGTACTGATAATGATGAGAATCATAAAGTTCATACGTATAGTTATCAAAGCCATAACTATCCAGCCGTTCTACAAGATGTTCTACTCCTTCCAAAGTTGTATCATTTTCGCCGTAGTATTCTTCATAGTCCGGATCTTCATCCTTTCCGGCACAAATATAAAGTTCCTTGTCAGATTTTTTGCAGCGGTCAAAATAGCCATATTCTTTTTGAAAATCACCAATTTCCTTTTGAAACGGAAGGAAATTCGGAGACCAGAATCCGGGACTGCCAATTATATAATAGTGAAACGGCTGATTTTCATAGAGGTCTGAGTGGCACACTGCATAATGTGTAAACGCACCTCCGGCGGAATGCCCATAGATTCCAGAACGTGAGAAATCAATGGAATATGTTTCGTTGAGATAAGGCATCAGATTGTTCGTGAGAAAATTCAGAAATTCCTCTTTCGTTTCATATAACAATTTGCTTCGGAAATCACCCGTACCGTCTATGGAAAAATCGTATCCCACACTTACCAGCAAAACATCTTCTGCTGTTCCGTCTTTCATCATATTCCACAAGGCCGGATGATTGCCGAATCTCCAGACGCCGTCTGTCATAACAAATGCCGGATAACTTTTCCCCTCTTTGTAGTTGGGTGGAACTGTCACATGAATAATAAAAGTTGTGTCTAATTCTTCGTCATAAATAGAAATCTCACTTACATAATCCCGAATCTCTTCTGTTGCAGCTCTGTCAAATTCCCATGGGTAACTATAAGTTTTATCCAGCAAAGAAAGCGGGTCTACGGAAATACTTTCTTTTTCAGTTTCTGTCATGTGATTTGTAAGCACTTTTATACCTTGATTTGTGCTGCTGCAATTACATAAGAAAAAACAAAGCAGCACAGTAAACAAGCTTATAGAAAGAATTTTTTTCATATATAGCCTCCATTATTTCTCTGTTGATTTTGCAATTGAAGCTACGGCGGATTCAGCTGTGACTATTTTATTAACAATATAATCTGCCCCATAGGTAAGGAATGCTTCCTTAATAGCGCCGTTATCCAAAAGCGGAGTATTCAGTTTTGTTATCATTTCATAAAAATCCTTATATTCTGCTTCTGATAACTTTTGTATCAAGGTCCACCGTTTAGTTGTCTCGGAGTAGAAATGATTATTTGTTGTGGAATAAGAACCGTATCTTCGTTCTGAAAAACGTTCTATAACAGAGATATTTACAGGTAAACCGTCCTCGCTTTTTATACTTTGCACATCATCTGAAACAGCTGTATTTAAGAATCGTATTGCGTTTTCCTCATTTGGGGCATTGGCAGAAATGCTCAGACTGCAAGATGGTATATAGCAATTCTGATTCATCTTATCCATGCTATATATGCGGGAAGGGTCAACTTTAGAAAGGGTATTCAGACAAAGCAGGTCATTCAAACTACATACAGTACCAGCAACAAGATCATTGTCTGATAAAGAGAAATAACAATGCCCGTGGGCTTTTGTTGAGTACGTACCAGGATTTTGTATTACTATTTCATAATATTCCCTGCAGTCTGTTAAAAATTGTTTTGCAGCTTCAATATCTATAGCGTTTTCTGTAACGAATAAATTCCAAGTAAGAGGTAAAAGTGTTTGCAATAATCCTTCTGGTGTATAATCAAAAAAGAAGTTAAAATATTCATGCTCACCTATAACGTCAAAAAAACGTTTATGACTTTTTTCCTGACATAATTGCAGAAAGTCGGAGATATTAGAAATTGAATCCAGCTCCTTTTTGTTTCCTGCAATATATGGCAGCTTAAAACGACAGGGAATAGTATACCATTTTCCATTTTGTTTTGGTTTGGCAATGTTCTCCAATACACCGCTTTCAGGTAAAATAAGTTTTTCTTGTTCAGAAAGATCCATAAAATAACCGGCTTGTATCATATGTGAAAGCTCTAAATCATCTGTTACTATAACATCAGGTGGATTATCGCTGCTTAATATAGTTTCAAGTTGTTCTACAGCGGATTCATAGTCAGTATCATTTTTTCTGACTGTTGTATAGTTTACTTTGACATTTGGATATTGCAGGTTGTACTCTGCAATGGTGTTCATAACCGTTTCATCGGCGGTCAGACTAAAAACATTAAGCTCTGAATCATAAGAATTTCCAGCATTTTTGTCATAATAATACCGCATAATCCTGCCATTTGTATAGGCGATGAAAAAGGTGTTACTGTTTTCCTGCAAAATAGAATCCACTTTCCATGCAGGATTGCCAAGATGGCAGGTAACTCCGTCAATAAGCTGTTCCACTTGATTACCATTTAAAACATATCGGTATAATCCGCTTTCACAGGCAATGTACATTGTGCCTTCTTCACCGGCGCATATGTCAAAACTTGACGTGCCTCTGTTTGACTTTCCTGCAAATTTTTGCTCTTGCACAAACTGTTCTATAACTTTCGGTGTTTCTTCTAACTGATTAGTTTTATAATTATAGAAAGAAATGGAATCTCCGTCAAAAGATGTGGAAACAAATATTACATAATCGCCAACAATATCCAGAGATATAATACTGCTGTTTTCTAACGTAGATATTGGCGTTATGGTTTCATCATGAGTATTTATCTCATAAACCAAAGCATTACTTTCTAAATCATAACCGGTTGCGAATAATCGTCCGTCCGGCGAACATTCCATCTCCATGACATTGGAGTCACCAAGAGAAAATGACTTCCATGTACCCTCCGGCGTTCTATAACCGCAAAGTTCTTCATAAGCCTCTCCGTTCTGCGCTGAATCATAGTTTTCATAGTTTATATATACCAGATAAGATGTTTCTTTTGTAAATCCGGCTTCTGCATGAATTGAAATATCTCCTTCAGGAAAAGACAGGGAACTGGCAGTAAAAGCGGTTTGGCTTTCATTTTCCTGATAGAGATAGTTATGTCCAATCTCGATGAATGCTGGTGAATTATCGCATAAAAATAATTCAGTCATACTGTTTTCCATAATTTCGACTGGTATAATAACCTCTTCTTCAACATATTTTCCAACATCAGAAGATATAGGCGTTACAGGAATGTCCTTAGAACTGCTTTCTTTTACTGGGATGCATCCGGGAAGTGAAAGAAGCAAGGCGGCTGCGGACAAGAATGCGGTAAGTTTATATTTCATAATGTGAAAACCTCCTTTTCTATTTTATAATATCCTCTGAATCTCTATTTTTTCTCTAAAATTTTATCTAATTTATCTCTAATTCGTGAAAAAAGTATGCATTTATGTTATAATAATGATAAGATACTTAACAGGCTCTAAAGGGGGAACTGTATTTTGCGAATTTTAGTTATAGAAGATGACAAACAACAATGTATGCTGCTGCAATTCAGGTTGGAACAGGAAGGATATGATATAGACCTTTGCTATGACGGTGACGATGCTGATTATTATCTCAGCCAGAATGCCTATGATTTAGTATTGCTGGACAGAATGCTGCCTCATAAGGATGGACTTTCCATTCTGGGTGAGATGCGAAGCTCTGGTAATCATACCCCTGTAATTTTACTGACGGCATTGGGAGAACTAGGCGATAAAATCACCGGACTTGACAGCGGCGCAGATGATTATTTGGTAAAACCATTTGCATACGAAGAATTATCTGCTCGTATTCGGTGCTTGCTTCGTCGTCCGTCAAAATTACAGCAAAAAAATCAGATACAAGTTGGTGATGTAATATATCATCAGGAAGAAAACCAGCTGAAAGGAAAAACTGGAAGCTGTACGTTATCGCAGAAAGAGGGAAGTTTGTTGCTTTTGTTTTTGAATAATCCCAATCAGACCTTGCCAAGAGGTACTATTCTTACAAGAGTCTGGGGTGTTGACTATGAAATAGAAGAGGGCAATCTGGATAACTATATTTATTTTGTCCGCAGACGGCTGAAAACAGTTGGCAGTAATTTAAAGATTCAAACTGTGCGTGGTATCGGATATGTTTTGAGAACGGAGCTGGAGTATGTTTCGTAAGGTACGAATAAGTCTGGCTGTACTGTTTGCATCTGTCAGCAGTATTATTCTGATAGGTATGTCGCTGCTGCTGCTTTTTTTTCAAAGACAGAATTTTTATGAAAATGCAGAACACAAGTTTCAACAGGATGTACAGGGATTTTTGTATACCTTTAAAAATAGTACAATAATTACCTATGACTGGCTGAAGGCTGTGCAAAGAAACTATTCTTATGACTTTTATTTGTATGACAACGGTATTCCAATGCGATTTTTGAAGGATACAAAAAGTGCAGATGATATAAAAATGTTAGAGGTATTTAGACAGGAACATCCAGTACAAACAGATATACAGAGCACTGAAACAATTTCACATAAAGAGTACCGCTATAATACGGAAAAAGAAGTTTACCAGATAAGCAGCATCATTTTGTTTGGCGAGAACGGCAATACGGAGATTTATGTAATTTCTTCCTTGCAGTCAGTACAGACGCAGCTTAAAAATCTTTATTTTCGGTTTGCCATAATTATCGTTTTAGGGGTTGCATTGCTGTTTGGCTTTTCATGGCTATATACCGGAAAGCTGTTACAGCCAATACAGAAATCCCAAAAGCAGCAGGCTGATTTTATAGCGGCAGCTTCTCACGAGATACGCAGTCCGGTGCATACGATATTATCAGCGCTGCGCGCGATAGAAGCGCCCAGAGATGGCAGGCAAGGAAACGGCTTTCTGGATATTGCCCGGGAAGAGGGACAGCGTTTGACCTATCTGACCAACGACCTGCTCATGCTGGCAAGAGGGAACAGTAATTCAATATCTGTGAACTTTGGCAGAACCGAACTTGATACTATTGTTTTAGAAAGTTACGAAGCGTTTTTGCAACCAGCCAGAGAAAAGCAAATCGCTTTGACAGTTAGTTTACCTGAAGATGAATTGATATCGGAACATATGGACGGAGAACGTATACGACAGGTTATTTCTATTTTACTGGACAATGCTATCAGCTATACGCCGGAACACGGAACAGTGGCTCTGCAATGTGAAAAGACAAAGAATCACTTTATATTAAAAGTTGCCGATAACGGTGCAGGATTAAGTAAGGAACAAAAACAGCATATTTTTGAGCGGTTTTATCGTGCAGATACATCTCGCCATGATACAGAACATTTTGGGCTTGGCTTGTCCATTGCAAAGGAGTTAGTGACATTGCACAGCGGAACGATCTTTGTAACTGATACAGAGGGAGGAGGAACTACTTTCCTGGTAAAATTACCAAAATAAAAATATATGTGCCGACCATTGGATAAATAATTAAAAAAATATTGCATTTTTATGCAATATTTTTTTGTCTATTAAAAGATATAAGAATTATTATTAGTACAAAATGTAGAAAAAAGCTTGTAAATTTATTGACTTATTGTACAAATTATGGTATAATAAAATGAAAATTATCATGTGTTTGTACATAAGTACAATGGAGTGTGAAAAATGGCTGAAAAGAATAATGCTAATATTGGCTTTGAAAAGCAGATTTGGGACGCTGCCTGTGTCCTTTGGGGACATATCCCTGCTGCTGAATACAGAAAAGTAATTGTAGGATTGATATTCCTACGCTACATATCAAGTGCATTTGAAAAGCGTTATAATGAGCTTGTGGCTGACGGTGATGGCTTTGAAAACGAGCCTGATGCTTATCTTATGGATAATATTTTCTTTGTTCCTGAGAAATCTCGCTGGTCTGTTGTATCTGCGGCGGCTCATACTCCCGAAATTGGTGCAGTAATTGACAACGCTATGAGAGCGATTGAAGAAGAAAACAAAACTCTGAAAAATGTTCTTCCTAAAAATTATGCAAGTCCTGATCTTGACAAGCGTGTACTCGGCGATGTTGTTGACTTGTTTACCAACATGGACATGACCGATACCGGCGACAACAAAGACTTGCTCGGTCGTACTTATGAATACTGTATTGCTCAGTTTGCCGCTTATGAGGGTGTCAAGGGCGGTGAGTTTTATACTCCGTCAAGTATCGTAAAGACAATTGTTTCTATACTCAATCCTTTTGAGAACTGCCGTGTGTACGATCCATGCTGCGGTTCAGGTGGTATGTTTGTGCAGAGTGCAAAATTTATTCAGGCACATAGCGGTAATCGTGGGAATATCTCCGTTTATGGACAGGAGTCCAATGCTGATACATGGAAAATGGCTAAAATGAATATGGCTATCCGTGGTATTGATGCTGACTTTGGAGCATATCATGCCGATACGTTTTTCAATGATTTACACAAATCGTTGAAAGCCGATTTTATAATGGCAAATCCGCCTTTTAATCTCTCTAATTGGGGACAGGACAAGCTTAAAGATGATATTCGGTGGAAATATGGCACTCCACCTGCCGGAAATGCTAACTATGCGTGGATTCAGCACATGATACATCACCTTGCGCCTAACGGAAAGATAGGTCTTGTGCTTGCTAACGGTGCGCTCTCTACTCAGTCAAGCGGTGAGGGAGAAATACGCAAGAATATCATTGAAGCCGATCTTGTTGAGGGGATTGTTGCTATGCCAACTCAGCTTTTTTATAGCGTAACTATCCCCGTAACTCTGTGGTTTATCAGCAAAAACAAGAAGCAGAAAGGAATAACGCTGTTTATTGATGCTCGAAAAATGGGTTATATGGTCGACCGCAAGCACCGTGACTTTACAGATGATGACATTCAAAAGCTTGCTGATACTTTCAGAGATTTTCAGAATGGGTCTCTCGAAGAAGTCAAAGGTTTCTGTGCTGCTGCAACCATTGAGGAAATTGAAATGCAGGATTATATTCTTACACCCGGACGATATGTAGGCATTGAAGAACAGGAAGACGATGGAGAACCGTTTGATGAAAAAATGAAGCGGCTGACTTCCGAGCTTTCCGAAATGTTCAAGAAGTCACATAAGCTTGAAAATGAAATCCGTGAAAAATTAGGAGCGATAGGATATGAAATATAATCTTCCAGAAAGAGTTGAAAGAGATATTATTAAAATTGCAAAGAAAAATGGTATAAAAAAAGTAATTCTTTTTGGTTCGAGAGCAAGAGGAACTAATTCTGAAAGAAGTGATATTGACCTTGCAATAAGCGGTGGAAATGCACTGGATTTTTATTACGATGTTGAAGAAGAAGCGTGGACTTTGCTGATGTTTGATGTTGTGGAACTGGACAGGGGCATTACCGAAGAGCTGCAAGCCGAAATAAACAGGGACGGAGTGATTTTATATGAAGAAATATGATAATTTTTGTAAGTCTATTGCAAATCTTAAAGAGGGTTTGGAAATTGAAGAACCCTATACAATCGTAGAGCAGACCGGCATTGTCGGACTTTTTGAAATATGTTTTGAACAGTCGTGGAAGCTTATGAAAGAAGTACTAGAAGAGCATGGCAGATTCGAAGAAAAAATAGGCTCTCCAAAAGCTATTATAAAGGTTGCCTATCAGTGCGGAATGGTAAATAATTGCGATGGCTGGCTTGAACTTCTTGATTTAAGAAATATCCTTGCCCATACATACAGCGACGAACAGTCACTATATGTTATTAGAAAATTGAAATCAGATCATATTTCCCTTTTTGAAACTTTAAAAAAGGATATGGATGACAGATGGTTGAATTTTTAATAGGGGCGATTGGGTATGAAATATAAACTTTCAGAAGTGGTTGATATTACAATGGGGCAATCGCCAAAGTCTAAATATTATAACACTGATGGGAATGGATATCCTTTTCTACAAGGTAATAGGACTTTTGGTTTCAAATATCCAACTTTTGATACATATACTACAGTTATGACAAAATCTGCAAAAGCGGGTGATGTTATTATGAGCGTACGTGCTCCAGTTGGAGACCTTAACATTACTCCTGTTGATATGTGTTTAGGGCGTGGCGTTTGCTCTTTGAGAATGAAAAATGGTAATCAAGATTTTTTGTTTTATATGATGAAATACTATGTTTCATATCTTACTCAAAAAGAAAGTGGAACAGTATTTGGTTCGGTAAACAGAAATGATATTAATAGTTTAGAAATAGATATTCCTGATGATGTTGAAAAACAACAAGTAATTTCGCGTTATCTTTCAATGCTTGACGACAAAATCGCCCTCAACACAGCAATAAATGAAAATTTAGAGCAGCAGGCTCAGGCGATTTTTAAGTCTTGGTTTGTGGATTTTGAGCCGTTTGATGGTGTTATGCCTAATGATTGGAAAACAGGCACACTTTCCGATATATGTGGATATTCCAAAGATAAGGTTAATCTTGAGAATTTAACAGTTGATACCTATTACTCAACTGAAAATATGCAATCTAATCGTCAAGGTGCTGTACAGGCTACCACGCTCCCGGCAATCAAGCAGACAACTGCATGCAAAAAAGGCGATGTGCTTGTATCGAATATTCGTCCTTACTTCAAGAAAATAGTATACTGCTTTTCTGATTGTGGTTGTTCAACAGATGTACTTTGTTTTGTACCTAATAAAGTTGAGTTATCAGTTTTTCTTTACTGCGCTCTGTATTCCGATAAATTTTTTGATTATATGGTTGCGGGTGCAAAAGGAACTAAAATGCCAAGAGGTGATAAACAACAGATAATGATGTATCCTATCTGTATTCCATCTACTAAATATATCGAACAATTCGATCAAGCCGTTGCCCCTATGCTTGAAACAGTATATACGAACAGGATTGAAGCTAAAAACTTATCTAATCTTCGTGACACACTACTGCCGAAGCTGATGAACGGTGAAATTGACGTATCAGAGGTCGAAATTTAATGTTTTTAGGAGGAAATATGAAACTTAAAGAGAAAATAAAGGAAATATTTTGTAACAAGAAAATATTTTATAGTATTGATGCTGGATTGTTCTTATCAGGGATAATTCTCATGTTATTTAGTAAATTGTACGATACAGAATCTGAATTAAGAGTGATTATAGCTGGTGTTTTTATAGCTTTTTCGTATTTTTTGTTTCCCTTTATCAATATGAACAAGAAAGAAAAAATAGCATTGACGCTTGCTATACATATTATACTATTTTCAGGTTGCTTTTATGCGCTATTTTTTTCTTTAGATTTCTATGTGAATAGTAATGTAGGAAATACGTTGTATGAAATACCGGCAGCTTTAGGGATATTGTTTGCAATTTCATATAGTTCTTATTTGTTTATAGAATTTTTTAGAAATTCATACTGCATTATATTGAAAATAAAAGCACATTTACTTACTTCTTCTGCAAAAGAAAATTATTCAGCAACTAAAAAAATTATTGAAGGAATTACTGCTTTTTTAGTTGCAGTTACAGCTATGACAGCAGGTATTTCGGCTTTGATTGCTTCAATAAATGCCTTAATAAATTTATTTAGGAGATGAATACCATGCCCTACACTGAATCTGACTACGAAACCGCAATAATCCAGCTATTTGAGAAAATGGGATACGCCCACGCATACGGACCTGACATTTCCCGTGACTATAAAAATCCGCTGTACATGGACGAGCTCACGAACGCTCTTTACAGGCTAAACCCTACGCTCCCTGATGACGCTATATCAGACGCTCTGTATAAATTGATGAACTTTGAAAACGGCGAGCTTGTGCAGAAAAACGCCGTCTTTATGGATTATCTTCAAAACGGCATAGAGGTTAGGTATACCGAAAAGGGTGAGGAACGCTCTGCAATCTGCTATCTTGTTGACTATGCAAACACGGACAATAACTCGTTTGTTGTGGCTAATCAGTGGACTTTTATTGAGAACAGCAACAAGCGTCCTGACGTGCTGTTGTTTGTTAACGGCTTGCCTGTGGTGCTTATGGAATTGAAATCTCCGTCCCGTGAGGAAACGGATGCTTCGGAAGCCTATACTCAGATACGGAACTATATGCACTCTATCCCGTCTATGTTCATTTACAATGCAATCTGCGTTATGAGCGACCTGTCCGAAAGCCGAGCAGGTACTATTACTTCAGGTGAAGATAGATATATGGAGTGGAAAACGAATGACGGAAGCTATGAAAACACGCAGTACGCTCAGTTTGACACATTCTTTGAGGGTATTTTTCAGAAAGACCGTCTGCTTGACATACTCAAAAACTTCATACTGTTTTCAAATGAGGGTTTGCAGCAGTTTAAGATACTGGCAGGCTATCATCAGTATTTTGCCGTCCGCAAGGCTGTGGAATCTACAAAAAGAGCAACTATTACGGATGGTAAGGGCGGTGTGTTCTGGCATACTCAGGGCAGCGGAAAGTCGCTGTCTATGGTTTTTTATGCACACTTGCTCCAATCAGAACTTGAAAGTCCGACCATTGTTGTTATCACGGACAGAAACGATCTTGACGATCAGCTCTATGCTCAATTTGCCAAGTGCAAGGACTTCCTCCGTCAGGAGCCTGTACACGCTGAGAGCCGTGAACATCTGAAAACGCTCCTTGATGACCGAAAAGCGAACGGTATCATTTTCACTACGATGCAGAAGTTTGAGGAATCTGGTGAACCTCTGTCTGAAAGAAGAAATATCATTGTTATGGCTGATGAAGCTCATAGGGGACAATATGGTCTGACCGAAAAAATCAAAATGACAAAGAATGAGGACGGGGAACTTGTAGCAAGAAAAGTGATAGGTACAGCTCGTATTATTCGTGATACTCTGCCTAACGCTACATATATCGGCTTTACTGGAACGCCTATCTCCAGAGAAGATAGAAACACTCGAGAGGTATTCGGTGACTATATCGACATTTACGATATGACACAGGCGGTTGAGGACGGTGCAACTCGTCCTGTATACTATGAAAGCCGTGTAATGAAGCTGAAACTTGATGAAAGTACACTGAAACTGATCGATACCGAATATGACATTATGGCTATGAATGCCGATGCTGATGTGATTGAAAGAAGCAAGCGTGAACTTGGACAAATGGAAGCTATTCTCGGTCACGATGATACTATAAAATCTCTTGTGGACGATATTCTCGATCATTATGAGAATTACAGGGAAAATCTGCTGACCGGTAAGGCCATGATCGTTGCTTATTCAAGAGCTATCGCTATGAAGATATACAAGCGTATTCTTGAAATTCGTCCAGGTTGGGAAGAAAAAGTCGGCGTGGTAATGACCGCTTCTAACAAAGATCCCGAAGAATGGCATAATATCATCGGCAACAAACGGCACAAAGAGGAGCTTGCAAAGAAATTCAAGGATAATGACAGTCCCATGAAAATTGCTATCGTTGTTGATATGTGGCTGACAGGCTTTGATGTTCCATCCCTTGCGACTATGTATGTTTATAAGCCGATGATGGGATATAATCTTATGCAGGCTATTGCTCGTGTAAATCGTGTATTCCGTGATAAAGAGGGCGGTCTTGTGGTTGATTATGTAGGAATTGCAAGCGCTTTGAAGCAGGCCATGAATGATTATACCGTCCGTGACCGCAAGAACTATGGCAACACCGATATTGCAAAAGTCGCATACCCTAAATTTCAGGAGAAACTGCAAATCTGCCGTGAGCTTCTTCACCAATATGACTATTCCGAATTTTTCGGAGGTAATGAGCTTACAGCAGGCAGAACGATAACAGGTGCAGTAAACTTTCTTATGGACAGAAATAGAGAAAAAGACCGAGAAAGTTACACTAAAGAAGCATTGTTACTGAAGCAGGCTCTTTCGCTATGTTCTTCTATCGCTGTGCAAAGAGAGCGTGACGAAGCTGCTTTCTTTGAAGCTGTACGTGTACTTTTAATGCGTATCCTCAATCAGGGTGGCAGTAAAAAGCTGTCACTTCCCGAAATCAATTCTAAAATCAATGAACTGCTGAAGCAGAGTATAAAGAGTGACGGCGTAATTAATCTTTTCTCGGACAAGAAACAAGACTTTTCGCTGTTTGATCCGAAATTCCTTGAAGAAATTTCCCGAATGAAAGAGAAGAATCTTGCTGTTGAACTGCTGAAACGCCTGATTGCCGAGCAAGTACATATTTATAAACGTACAAACCTCGTAAAATCTGAAAAATTCAGCGAAATCATGCATAGTGCGATGAACCGCTATGTGAATGGTATGCTGACGAATAGGCAAGTCATTAAGGAAATGCTTAATCTTGCAAAGCAAATCCGTGAAGCTAAAGAAGCCGGAGAAGAACTTGGTCTGACGGCTGAGGAGCTTGCTTTCTACGATGCGCTCACCAAACCGCAAGCTATCAAGGACTTCTATGAAAACGAGGAGCTTATTGCTATTACTAAGGAACTTGCTGATAAACTCCGTAAAAATCGAACTATAGATTGGCAGAAGCGTGATAGTGCAAGAGCAAAAATGCGTATGATGATACGCAAATTACTGAAAGATCATCGTTATCCTCCCGAAGGCATGAATGATGCTGTCACAATAGTTATGAACCAATGTGAATTGTGGGCAGATAATATTATGAGTGTATAAACCCAGTAATTCTTAGAGCCTGTTTAGTATTTTTTATGCTCAAAAAGACGTGCAAAAAAGGTACTAAATAGGCTCTTGCAAAATAATAAAATATTTGTTTATGGTTTGCTGACTATATCAGTATTGCTTTGGGCAGTAGTATCTAATGAATGGCAAAGGTTTTATAGGTATCCTTAAATGAAAGACTAATTTAATTACGAATTATTAAAAAATTCTTGAAATAAATGTGAATTTATGATATTATGGAAAATATGGGAGTGATGAAATGATTAAAATTGCAA
>CAMWXM010000002.1 GCA_947178195.1 uncultured Ruminococcus sp. | reverse complement strand
TATGTGAAATTAAAATTAACTGCGTCGTATGGTAATGAGACCTATACTCCAGGTGTTACTAAGCGATCTGTATCGATGACTGATGATAATATATCAACATTAGATAAATTAGATAATGGTACATTATTAATTTTAAACACATCCGGTACAGCGTTAGTCGGCACAGGCGGCATCGGTACAACAATATTCTACATTGCAGGCGGCGTTTTAATGGCTGGCGCAGTAGTTCTTTTAGTAGTTAAAAGACGTGTAAACAAATAAACATAAATATTAAAGAATTTTTCTAAATCATAACAATGTCCCCGGAGCTTTCCGGGGGCAGCGTTAAGGAGCGTTTCATGAGGAAGAAGAAAAAATATTTTTCAACGGGGTTATTAATAATTGTTTTTCTATCGGGACTCTCCTTAATGCTCTATCCAACAATAAGCGACTATCTGAATACCAGAGAACAGCGAAGAGCAATTACACATTATGACAGCGTTTTAAACCAAATGGACGATACCGAACATGTCAAAATGAGAGAAGCTGCTGAGAATTATAATAAAAAGCTTAGCGAAGTATATGCTCCTCTTGAAAATTATAGTGCGGTTTATGGCTATGAACAAACGCTTGACGTAACAGGTACGGGAATTATGGGATATATAACTATTCCTAAAATTGACGTTCAACTCCCGATTTATCACGGAACAAGCGCAGAGGTTTTAAATGTTGCCGTGGGTCATCTTCAGGGTTCGACTTTGCCAATAGGCGGCGTTAGTACTCATGCAGTTATTTCTGCTCATAGGGGACTTCCGTCAGCCAAGCTTTTCAGCGATCTTGACAGGCTGGATATTGGCGATACCTTTGAAATAACCGTTTTGAATGAGGTTCTAAAATATTCTATTGACGAAATTAATGTGGTGACTCCCGAAGATTTAAGCAAAATTCAAATTGTGGAAGGTCGGGATCTGGTAACGCTTATTACTTGTACTCCTTATGGTATTAATACCCATAGACTTCTTGTCAGAGGCACAAGATTGGAAGCCGGAAATACTCATTCTATAAGAATTGGTGCGGACGCAGTTCAGGTAGAACCTATGATAGTTGCAATATTTATAGCAATGCCGTTTTTAATAGCTATTATTGTTGTTACCATTATAGGCAACCGTAGAAAAAAACGTTCTAAGAAAAAAGGGTGGTGATCATAGTGAAAAGTAAATTATTTGCAGTTTTTGTTACTCTTATGATGTTTATGATCTCGGGAACTTTTGGCGTTTATGCTGAAGATGAAGATATAACTGAAAATTTTGTAACTGATGTCAGTTCAGAGAATTACGAAGAGGATTTAAACTCTGAAAATAACGTTGATGATTTACCTGAAGAGAGTACCATAAACGTTAATAATAATGTATTAACAATAGATTGCCATGATAATAAATCAGTATTAAGCGGCATGGATTGGAAAATTTTTAAGGTCGCTGAAAGAAATTCTGATAATGCTTATATTAATACTGATGAATTTGAAAACTGTAATATTAGCTTAAATAATCTTAGTACTTCGCAAATTGTTGTCGCTGCTGAGACTCTTGAGGCATATGCAGAGATAAACAATATTCAGCCGTTGGGTTCAGGAACTACAGACGCCGAGGGTATAATTAAATTTAGCGGTCTTTCGTATGGAATGTATCTTTTAAGTGGTTCAGATGTTACTATTAACGGTAAATATTATCTTCCTGCACCATCGCTTGTGACATTAACCCAAAACGACGGGTCGGGTATTCCGAATTGGAGTTATAATGTTACGGCTATGCCAAAGCTTACGGTTTTAGGCGCAAATAACAGAGTATTTCATTATTCGGGTATTGTAAAAAAAATCTGGGAAAACGATGATGAAAAAACACGCCCTAAATCGATAGATGTTACGCTTGCAAAAGATGGTGAGAAATTTAAAACAGTCACTCTCAGCGAAGAAAATAACTGGACTTATACCTTTGAAAAATTATCTTCAAAATATAAGTGGACTGTAATTGAAGAGGGCAAATTGGATGGTTACAGCGTTACCTATTCCGAAAATAATATAAATGTTAATCCTGAAAATCCAAAGGAACATGATATTGAATATATTATAGTGAACAGAGGAAATCTTGCACCTAAAGCTCCGACACCGCAGGTAGAAGTTAAACCTGCTGTACACTCAAAGCAGCTTCCTCAGACTGGACAATTATGGTGGCCGGTTCCTGCAATGTCAGCATTAGGCTTGATCGTTTTTGCGGCGGGCTGGAAATTTAATTCGCACAAGAGGAAAAAATATGAAAAGTAAACTTGGCGTTACATTGATGATTTTAGGGGCAATGCTTGTTATCGCAGCATTGTCCCTTGCTGTTTTTAATATTCATGCGGATAGGGAAGCTGAAAAAAAATCTATGAGCGTACTTGTAAAGCTTGAAGAAGAAATCACTCAGCGTTCTGAAACAAACAATACAAATATTGAACTGAACGTAAGCCATGAGAATCTGAATGAAACGGATACTCTTGATGCAATTATGGTGAAAAATAAAAATTACATAGGCATTATTGATATTCCGGCTATCAATATTAAATTGCCAGTGCTAAGCGAGTGGAATTATGATAACCTCAAGATTGCACCATGCAGATACAGCGGAACTATCGACAGTAGCATGATTTTGGCTGCCCATAACTATTCGGGACACTTTGGTAAACTTAAAAATCTTATACTGGACGATGAAGTTTATTTTATTGATGTGAACGGAAAAGTTTATGAATTCTATGTGGATTATATTGAAATTATAGATGGAAATAGTGCGGATAAAATGCTGGCAGGAGATTGGGATTTGTCTATGTTTACCTGTACATTTGATGGTACTGAAAGAGTTACTATTCGCTGTAAAAAAAATACTCAATGAAAGAACGCCTTTTAAGGTGTTTTTTCTTTACAAAATTTTGAAAATGTTGTATAATGGATATTGTAGAAAAATTCGGCAATAGTGCATATTCTTATGCTGTGTTGTCGTGACGCTTAGGAGGCTAAAATGCTAAAAGTACAACATTTGACAAAACAATACGGGGAGAAAAAAGCAGTTGACGATTTGTCGCTACATATTTGTCCAGGAGAAATTTACGGATTTATCGGTCATAATGGGGCAGGCAAAACTACTACCATAAAATCCTGCTGCGGTATATTAAAATTTGATGATGGTGAAATTTATGTTGACGGTATGTCGCTTAAGGAAAAGCCACTTGAATGCAAAAAAGTAATTGCATATATACCTGATAATCCTGATTTATACGAATATATGACAGGTATACAATATCTGAATTTTATTGCGGATATTTTTGGCATAGATAAACAAAAGCGTGAAGAAAGTATTTATAAATATTCGGATACATTTGAGCTTACGGCAAACCTTTCCCAGTATATCAGCGAATATTCCCACGGAATGAAGCAGAAGCTGGCAATTATTTCCGCTCTTATCCATGAACCTAAACTTATTATTATGGATGAGCCTTTTGTTGGACTTGACCCGAAAGCCGCTCATATTGTAAAAGAAATAATGAGAAAAATTTGTGACGATGGCGGAGCGATTTTCTTTTCAACTCATGTGCTTGAGGTTGCGGAAAAGCTTTGCGATAAAATTGCAATTATTAAGGATGGTAAGCTTGTCAAAGCCGGAAAAATGGAAGAGGTCAAGGGCGATACTTCTCTTGAAGCTGTATTTCTTGAATTGGAGGAAGAATGATGCTTAAAACTTTAATAATAAAGCAATTGCGGGAAATGACGTCATTTATTTTTCGAAGTAAAAAAAGTGGAAAAACACGAAGCAAAGCTTCAATATTGATTTACATATTTTTGCTTATCTATGCTGTGGGCGTGTTCGGCGGAATGTTTTATATGCTGTTTGACCATATGTGCAATTTGTATTTTGACACCGGTATTGGCGAGATTTACTTTATATTTGCAGGGCTTACTGCTACAGGATTTGGCGTGATCGGCAGTATATTTACTACATATGCCTCCATATATGTGGCAAAGGATAATGAACAGTTAATATCATTGCCGATACCTCCGTCAAAAATTTTAACTGCAAGAATATCAGGCTGTTATATAATGACATTGTTTTTTGAAAGCCTTGTTTTTATTCCCTGTTATGCGGTATATATTGTAAACCGTGATTTCAGTGCTTTAAATATAATTTTTGCAGTAATTAATTTATTTATCATGCCGCTAATGTCGCTGTCGATTTCATGTATTCTTGGCTGGATCATTGCTCTTGTTGCGTCAAAGCTGCCTAAAAACGCTAAAACAGTTGTTATAATTTTGGTATCTGTTGCATTTATCAGCTTATACTTTTATATGATTTCTGCGGCAAATGAAGTGATTCCGGGTATGATAAGCAGTATTGCTGAAAATCAGGAAGGTATTACTAAAATCGCAAAATATGCTTTTTATCCGATTTTTGAATATGGCTGGGGCAGCGTAGGTAAAATCAGTTCATTCCTTATAAGCATAGGAATTACAATTTTGGTATTTTCAATAATCCATGCTATACTTTCAAAAACATTCTTATCGCTTACAACGGCAAACAAAGGCTCGACACTAAAAAAATTCACCAAAAAAGAGCTTAATTCATCTTCAGTTGACGGCACGTTGTTAAAACGTGAGCTTTTAAGATTTAAAAGCAGTCCCGTATATATTTTAAATTGCAGTATGGGAACAATGCTCATGATAATAGCGACTGTTTTTCTAATTATAAAGCGTGATGTTATCGCACAAATGACCGACGTTATCGGAAAAGAATATATGGGACTTATATTATGCGCAGCTCTTGCATTTATAGTAAGCTCAAATTACCTTACGGCTCCTTCAATTTCTCTTGAAGGAAAAAATATATGGATAGTTCAGTCCTGTCCTGTTCCGGCATGGAAGGTACTTAAATCTAAAATTTTGCTGCATATGATAATGACGGCAGTACCTGCGCTTATAATATCGGTTGTAGCAGATTGCCTTGTGGATATAGCTCTTGTTTCAAAAATAATGCTTTTGGTTGTCGGTGTAGTATTTTCATTTTTTGAGGCCGTTTTCGGAATGATATTAAATCTGAAAATGCCTGATTTGAAATGGACAAACGAAGCGGTTGCCGTTAAACAAGGGGTAAGCGTTCTTATAGCTTTATTCGCAAGCTGGGTGACTGTTATTCTTCTTTCCGGTTTGTATTTTTTGGTCAATAAGATAATTTCTGCTGAAATATATCTGATGTTAAGCGTTGCACTTATTGCAGCAATATCCGTTGTTATGTATATATGGATAAGAAAAAAAGGTACTCAGATATTTAGTTTTCTTTAAGATATGACGCCGCATAAGGATTCGTAAATCCTTATGCGGCATTTTTAAAATAAAACAAAATCGTATTGACAAAACAATAAAAATATGTTAAAATGTTACTAACTCAGAAATTTTATTTTTTGAAAGGATAATACTTATGAAGAAAAAAATACTGGTAACAGGTACAAATATGGCTATTGTAAAGGATTTTATTCAGCATTCAGACAGATATTTCAAAACTCTTGGCTGTACCGACTGCTGGCACGACGTGGAAAAGCATTTTGATTTATTTGAACCGGAAGCATACCTGATTTTTCCTGAAACGGCAAATGACGACATAATTTCTATGATTAACAAGCTTAAAAATTATGTTAATTATAATGGCTGTCCGCTTTTTATGTGCGCACCGGTGGACGTGTGTGCTGAAATAC
Organism: uncultured Ruminococcus sp.; assembly: GCA_947178195.1. GTDB lineage: Bacteria > Bacillota > Clostridia > Oscillospirales > Ruminococcaceae > Porcipelethomonas. Next base: position 29,321 of record CAMWXM010000002.1, on the reverse strand, counting down.
AGAGAAATAATCCGAAACTTGTAAATCTTATGCTTAAACGTCCTGTTTCAGCCGATAACCTTTCATTGAGAATAGTTAAATATTTCAGCGATGAGGAAAAGAAGCGTGCCGCTGAAGAAAAAGCAAAAACTATTGACTTTATTCCCGAAGATGGTTCAAGTGAAAAAAATGCTATTGCTGCCTCTGAGAGTTCAAATGCCAAAAAGCATATTCTTGTTGTGGACGATGACAGGTCTATACTTAAAATGCTCAAAGCCGCTCTGGAGGAAAACTATGAGGTTACGACTATGGTCAACGGTGTTTTAGTTGAAAAGTTCTTGCAGAGCCGTAAGGTCGATCTTATCGTACTTGACTATGAAATGCCTGTCAAAACAGGAGCTGATGTTCTGAGAAATATCAGAACTATAGACAGCGCAAATAAAATTCCGATCTGTTTCCTGACTGGTATCGCAGACAGAGAAAAAATTATGGAAATACTTTCCCTTAAACCTGACGCATACTTACTTAAACCGGTTAATATGGAAGCGTTTCTTGCCACTATAAGCAACCTTATTGACTAAAATTATAATAATCAAAAAAATTATAAAAAGGAAGCATAATCATTATGGACGAAGAACTCTATCTTACTGATGTCATAAGCGTCGATATACTACAGCAGCTGCAAAATGCATTTTCTGAAATGACAGGAATGGCAGCTGTTACCACCGATGCATACGGAGTACCAATAACAGAGCCTTCAAATTTCAGCGAATTCTGCATGAAATATACCAGACAGACCCCTCTTGGAAACAGCCGTTGTATGAGATGCGATAAAATGGGCGCTGAGCTTACGATGAACTCAGGAAGGGCATGTACATATTATTGCCATGCAGGACTTGTTGACTTTGCCGCCCCTATTCTTTTCAAGGATAAAATGATAGGCAGCTTTATAGGCGGTCAGGTTCTTCCTACTCCGCCCAATATGAATCAGATAGAAAAAACGGCTATTGAACTGGGTATCAATCCTGTAGAATATAAAATAGCTGCATCAAAGGTTAAAATACTCGACAGTGAGCAGATAAGAAAATCAGCAGAATCTCTTGCCGCTATCGCAAATGCCTTTTCTTATATGGCATATCAGAGCCTGGAGCTTTATAGAAGTAATCTTGAAATTGAAAAAGCTTCTCATATGAAAAGCGATTTTCTTGCCAATATGAGTCATGAGATTCGTACTCCTATGAACGCCGTTATAGGTATGGTCGATTTGGCACTCAGAGAAGAGATGCCGCCTAACGCAAAAAATTATGTTCATCAGATTAAGTCATCGGCTAAAAATCTGCTTGTAATTATTAACGATATCCTTGACTTTTCAAAAATCGAATCCGGTAAAATGGATATTATTAACGTAGCTTATGAACCTCTTTCGCTTATAAACGACCTTGCAAGCATAGCAAACAGCCGAATAGGAAATAAGAATATTGAATTTACTATTGATGTTTCTCCCGATATGCCGCAATTGATTTTCGGCGATAACGTAAGAATACATCAGATACTTTTAAATCTTGTTACAAACGCTATTAAATTTACAAAGCAGGGCGAAGTGCATCTGAAATTTGAATGCGTTCAAGCTGAAGAAGGCATGGTCAATCTTAAAGTATCGGTGTCTGATACCGGCATGGGTATTAAAGAGGAAAATTTCCAGAAGCTGTTTAATTCCTTCCAGCAGGTGGACAGCAAGCGAAACAGAAATATTGAGGGGACAGGATTAGGTCTTGCCATAAGCAAGCAGCTTCTGTCGCTTATGGACGGAAAAATTTCCGTGGAAAGTGAATACGGCAAGGGTAGTAATTTCTTCTTTGAACTTCCGCAGAGAATTATTGACGATACTCCTGCTATCCCTATGCTGAATAAAAATTCTAAAACTGGTATAATCATTAGCAACGAATATGTAAGAAAACAGCTTATAAGAGACCTTAACCGTATCGGCGCAGAGCCTGTTATGCTGGACGATGTTGCTCTTTCGGAAATTGATGACTTTGAATATATTATTATGGAAAGGGATTTCTACTCCCATGAAATGGAAGAGCGTCTGAAGAAAGCTCCAAATACCCAGTGCATTATCGTTATAGCCAATTATGACGCTCCCAACGATATTGAAAGTCCCAACGTAAAGATCATACATAAGCCCGTTTATTCACTTACGCTCTATAACGCAATGGGTATAAGCAATTATGTTATAGCTGAGAATAAGGAAATTGACAGCTTTACATTTGTTGCTCCTGACGCCCGTATACTTATTGTTGACGATAATTCAACCAATCTTACTGTAGCAAAGGGTCTTATTGAGCCTATTAATATGATAGTAGATACTGCTGAAAGTGCGTCGGTTGCAATTGAGCTTGCAAGCAGAACAAAATATGACCTTATCTTTATGGATCATATGATGCCTGAGGTGGACGGTATTGAGGCAACTCATATTATCCGCCGTATGCTTCCAAGCTACAGCGATACTCCGATAATCGCACTTACGGCCAATGCAGTAGGCGGTGCAAGGGAAATGTTTATCAAGGAAGGCATGAACGATTTTGTAGCAAAGCCTATCGAAGTAAAGGATATTATATCAAAGCTAAGAAAATGGCTGCCACAGGATAAGATACTTCCTGCAAATAAAGTGGAAGGGAATGAAGAAAGCAGCGAAAGAAAGCTTGTTGATATTCCCGAGCTTAATGTTGAAAATGCAATTTCAATGCTTGGAAGTGAAAAATTATATCTTTCGGTTCTGAAGGAGTATTACAGCTCTATAGATAAAAAAGCAGGTTCTATTCAGTCCCATTACTGCCGGGAAGAATGGAAGGAATATACTATTGAGGTACACGCTTTAAAGAGTACCTCACGGCAGATAGGTGCAGACGATGTAGGCGAGCTTGCCGCAGAGCTTGAACAGGCAGGCAAGGATAATAACATTGAGCTTATCAGGGAGAAAACACAGCATTTGCTTGATGAATATATGAGATTCAAGAAAATACTTGCTCCGATTTTTGCTGAGGAAGAAACAGAAGCCAATACAGAGCATGCTGATAACAATATTATGCTGTCGCTTATCAGTAAGATTGATGAAGCTCTGGAAAATTATGATATTCTCCAGATAGATGATGTCATAGCCGAGATGGACGGATATGAATATGATGAACGGTATCAGCCGATTTTTAACAATCTGAAAAAGGCTGCTGAAAACAGCGATATAGATAAATGCCTTGAAATAGCCGCTCAATGGCGTGAAGAAATTAATTCGGTGCCTTCTTCGGGAAGCAATGATATATCTGATAAGACCGTTCTGAATATGCTTGAAAATCTGCAGGACGCTTTGAATAATTTTGATATTCTTAAAATTGATGAAGAGGTCGAATCACTTGGAAAATACAAATATGCCAACGCTTATCAGGAATATTATGAACAATTGAAGGAGTATGCTGAGCAGAGCGATATAGATCGTTGCTGTGAGATAGTTGCGAAATGGAGAGCGGTGATAATTGGTTAAGCATGTATGTATATATTTTAAAATGCAGGGACAATTCATACTATATCGGTATCGCAGCTGATATGGAGCGCCGTTTAAAGCAGCATCTGGGAATTTTGAAAGGCGGCGCAAAGTATACTCATACGCATAGAGTGACGGCTGTGGCGGCTGTCTGGGAGGATAAATCGGGCGAATATGCAAGAAAGCTTGAGATACGGCTGAAAAGAAAACTTACTCATGCCGCTAAAAAACGTCTTGTTGAAAATCCTCATGCTTCATTTTCTGATTTTGGAATAGATATTCCAGATGAGGCGTTCGAATATGTTTCTCCTGAAAAAATAAATGAAATATTTAAGTTGAATTAATTAAAAAAGCAGTGTTCTTGTTTCTGAACACTGCTTTTCTTCATTCCGGCATAAACCAGAACGAATTGAATTTATATAAATATGTTTTAGCGCCTTTGGGCATCTGGGTCAGAGCGTTAAATACGTTATAATAATCTCCTGCGCCCGAACCTGTTGCGATTATTCCAAGAGCGGTCAGAAAGAGAAGCTTGGGGAATATCATTCCGATAATATAGGGAATAAATCCAAAAACTATATTAGGCAAAAGCGACATGAAAATAAACCTGCTTTTTGACATGACCTCAGGACCTACAACAAAAAGCATGCCCTGCTTAAAATTCGTATATAAGTAAACATCTTCTTTAAAGCAAACAGCATGAAGAAATTCATGAGGGAACAAAGTCAAAATCGATACAAGACCGCCGACACACAGCTGCCAATAGTTATATTGGTTTATATATTCCCGGCATCTTATAAACGCCGGTATTGCCAACAGTATCATTATAACAACTCCCACAATATTTGCTATTATTGCAAGCTGTTTGGGACTTTCTGCTTCCTTGAAAGGTACGGCATTTGGTTTATGCTCTCCGTGAGGAAGAGAGTCGGGATTCAGGTCGTAAGTTCCTTTGTAATGAAGCTTCATAAAACGGTCCTCCTTACTTGATATACGCTCTTTTTATTACCTGGGGAGTAACCGGCTTGTCGTTTCTATCGGTCTGTACAGAGGCTATTTCGTCAACCGTTTCAATTCCTTCAACTACTTTTCCAAATGCGGCGTAATCACCGTCAAGATGAGGAGCGTCCTCGTGCATTATAAAAAACTGTGAGCCTGCTGAATTGGGCATCATGGAACGAGCCATGGAAATAACACCTCTGGTATGTTTCAGATCATTTTTTATGCCGTTTGAAGCAAACTCGCCTTGAATAGACCAACCCGGACCACCCATACCTGTGCCGTCGGGACAGCCGCCCTGAATCATAAATCCGGGAATGACCCTGTGAAAGCAGAGCCCGTCGTAAAATCCCTGATTTACAAGCTTTTCAAAGTTTTCACAAGAGATGGGAGCAATATCAGGATAAAGCTCGATTTTCATTTCCTTGCCGTTTTCCATTTCAATAATAACCATTTTTTAAACCTCCGCTAAAGTAGAAATTTTTATTTGACATTTTATTATAACACATATTTAAGATAAATGCAAATTCTTATATGACAAAAAGTACCGGAGCGGTAACTCACGGTACTTTTAATAGGCATAGAGCATACCATAAAACGGTAGGCGGTTGTTCCCTCCATATGCCAAAATACTTAGTATCGTCCACACATAAATTATGTGCAGGCGAAATAAGCATGGCAGGGAGGTGATAGATATGGAATCTATCATTATTTTCCTGAGTCTTGTTGTTATCAATGAGATTATTAAGAATATAAAGAAATAAACCGCCCAGCAACCAAACTTAGCGGTTTATTAAAATCATAGTTTGGGAGCGACCGCTTATCGGTATGCTCCTTTTTTATTATTATACTGTAAAATTACAATCATGTCAACCTATTTTTAAAAAATTGGCTGCAAGTATGTTTTATCCACGACTAATTTTTGTTCTGTTCCGATCCGGATAAATTTTTCTGACCAACCGTCCCAAACATTTTCGTCAACTCGGATTTGTCATAAATGCAAAATCTTATGAATATACTTGATTTAGCAAGACAAGTCCGACAGGATTTAAATTAGGAGGTATATAAATGAATTTGAAGATCAACCGTGAAATGATTTCTGTAAATGAGAAAATTTATGACGGTATTCAAGAGCAGAATGTAGAGCTGGATTATATTCTGCCCGATTATTATCCCGACATTTTCAAAATGATAAAATCCAGTATTCAGCCGTCAATTAATTCCTACAGCATAAATGGAGATACTTTAACGTATGAGCTTATTGCAGATGTAAAAATACTCTATTGCTCGGAGAATGACAACAATCTGCAATGCATACCACAAAGGCTTGTTTTTAACAAGACCGTAAATCTGGGAGACAGTGTAAATAATCCCGAAGTAACAATTGTTCCCAAATCGGACCATATCAACTGCCGTGTGGTAAATAAGCGCAGGATCGACCTTCGTGGTGCGGTGTCTATAAAAATAAAGGTTTTCGGCGAGTCGAAGCGTGAGGCGGTAAGCGATATTTTCGGAATGAATATTCAGATGAAAAAAATGCCTGTTGAATGCATGGCCAAGAAAATAATTCAGAATAAGGTCATTACTTTAAGCGAGGACCTTGAACTGAATACGGCAAAGCCGCCTGTATCAGATGTTGTACGATATGATATAAGGCTTTCTGAGCCTGATAAAAAAATCATTGCCAACAAGCTGGTTGTAAAAGGAGAGGCTGAAATAAAGATTCTTTACACCTGTCCTGAAAATATGGAAACCATGACATTTTCAGTGCCATACAGCCAGATAGTGGATATGGAGGGGCTGGACGAAAGCTTTAAATGTATGGTGAAAACCGAGGGGACTACATGTGATTTTTCTGTTTTTCCTGACAGCAGCGGCGAAAACAGGCTGTTAAAATGTGAGCTTAAAATAAGCATAAAATGCCTGGCGTATAAAACTATACCCGTAAGGCTTGTTGCAGACGCATATTCCACATCTTATCCTTGTGAGTCTGCTTGTGCAAAGCTTCCCGTTGAACAGACTCCTATAATGATAAACGAAAAATTCCAGAATAAGATATTGATAGAAAATGATGGAAGTCGCATTCTGTGCGTTTATGATGTATGGTGTAATGTAAAAAATATTAATATAAATGTTGACAGTGAAGAAAAAGCCATAAGAGTCAGCGGTATGCTTTGCTATCAGGCAATGGTGAAAAATGAAAATAATTACCCGTCGATCATTGAAAAGGAATCGGCCTTTGAGCATGAGATAAAATGCGGCGAGGTGACGGAAAACAGTATCGCTGAACTTTGCGTTATTCCGTCGGAATGTACATATACTCTGACCGATTCGGACGGTATATCCATCAAGGCGGATATTTGCGTTAAAGGAGAGCTTTTTACTTCTTCCTACTGTGAAGCAGTTACTGACCTAAGCGTTGACGATACGGTAAAAATAACCCGTGACGGAGACTATGCCTTAAAGCTTTATTACGGCGTCAAAGACGAACAGGTATGGAATATAGCAAAAAAATACTGCACATCAGTAAATGCCATAATGGAAGAAAATTCTCTTGAAAATGAATGTTTACCGGAAAACGGAATGTTATTGATACCAATTGTGTAGGAGGGTATAATGGATAGCAATATTTATAACGATATTTCAAAACGTACAGACGGTGATATTTATATCGGCGTTGTAGGACCTGTAAGAACCGGAAAATCCACCTTTATAAAGCAATTTATGGAATCCCTGGTTATTCCCAATATTGAAAGCGAATATAAGCGTGAAAGAGCTATTGACGAGCTCCCCCAGTCGGCAGCTGGAAAGACTATTATGACTACAGAGCCTAAATTTATTCCCGAAGAAGCGGTTGAAGTAAATCTTGAAAACGGTGCAAAATTCAACGTAAGACTTATCGACTGCGTAGGTTATATAGTGCCAAGCTCGCTGGGATATATTGAAAACGAAGCGCCAAGAATGGTGGTCACTCCCTGGTTTGAAGAAGAAGTACCATTTAATATGGCGGCAGAGGTGGGTACGCAAAAGGTTATTTCAGAGCATTCTACTATAGGAATGGTAATAACTACCGATGGGAGCATTTCTGATATTCCCAGGGAAGAATATGCAGACTGTGAAAAGCGTGTAATAAACGAATTAAAGGAAATCAACAAGCCATTCATAATAGTATTGAATTGTCAGGATCCATATTCGGAGGATTCTATTAATTTAGCTGCGGAATTGTCCGAAAAATATGAGGCTTCGGTAGTTCCTGTAAATTGCCTGGAGCTGGACGAAAAGGACATTGAAAAAATTATGTCGGAAATTCTTTTTGCTTTTCCTATCAGAGAAATAAATATTAGAATGGAAAAATGGATAACCGGTCTTAAAAAAGGGCACTGGCTTAAAGACGAGGTGTTTAATGCAGTAAGGGAGGCAGCTGAAAATATTAATCTTGTTAAAGACGCAAAGGAGGTTGCGGAAAGGATAAACGACTGCCGGTATATTACTGATTCAAAAATTGCTGAAATAGATCTGGGGCAGGGTAGCGTTACGATTCAGGTAAACCTTGAGGGTACGCTGTTTTATAAAATTTTAGGCGAAACTACGGGTATTGAGATAGTAAATGAAAGCGACCTGCTTCCGGTTTTGCTGGAGCTTAATAAAATAAAGAAAGAATATGAAAAAATCAAGCCGGCTCTTGACGAGGTAGAGGCTACCGGATATGGAATAGTTATGCCGGACATTGACGAGCTTTCTCTGGAAGAGCCAGAGATAATAAAGCAGGGCGGCAAATACGGCGTAAGGCTTAAAGCTTCCGCACCGTCTATCCACATGATGAGGGCGGCTATAAATACTAAGGTAAGCCCTATTGTGGGTACTGAAAAACAAAGTGAGGAGCTTATCAGATATTTGTTGTCAGGCTTTGAAGAGGACCCGAAAAAAATATGGGAGTCGAATATTTTCGGTAAATCTCTCCATGAGCTTGTAAACGAAGGACTTCATAATAAGCTGTATAAAATGCCTATGGACGCAAGAATAAAGCTTCAGGAAACTCTTGAAAGAGTGATAAATGAAGGCTGCAGCGGATTGATATGTTTCATATTGTAAAGGCAATATTGCAAAAATGCGCCGTGAATTTTTTCACGGCGGTCTGTTTATCTGCTTTTCTTATGCTGGATATTATAGGTTATCGCTCCCAGTAGCTTTATTGGCGCAAGTCTTGATGCCACAACTCCCAGCTTCATAATTTTTGTGGGAATAATAACTGTTTTTCCCTCCAGTGTTTTATCAATGGCATATTTTGCAGCGTATTCGCTTGAAATGGAAGGTACGCTGAATTTTACACCGGCTCTGTTGTTGAAGTTAGTACTTACTGGGCCGGGACAAAAAACGCTTATTTTTACTTTGCTTCTGCTTCTTCTGAGTTCCTCAGAAACGGCAAGAGAAAGTCTTACTATATAATTTTTTGAAGCATAGTAAGAGGACATCAGCGGACCGGTCATAAAGCCTGCGCTGGAAGCCACATTAAGTATAATTCCTTTATTTGCACACTTAAAATCCTTTAAAAAAAGCTTAGTAAGAATATGAACCGAACGGATATTTACATTAAGCATTTTAAGCTCGTCGGTTAAATTTGTTTTGTGAAATTCTCCGAAAATGCCATATCCTGCATTATTGATAAGAAAATCTATATTTTTAAAACGACATTTTTTGTATAATTCAAATGGCGCATTATCCTGAGATAAATCACAGTGGATTATTTCAACATTTGTTTTTAATTCACTTTTAAGCTCTTTGAGCTTTTCAACATTTCTTGCCGCAAGGATCAGGTCATGTCCTTTCCCGGATAAATATCTTGCCATATCTCGCCCTATACCTGAGCTTGCTCCTGTTATTAATACATTCATTTTATTTCACTCCTATAAAATTTTTATTTTGATATACTATATTTATTATACCATATTTTTTTAAAAAATCCATAATTATGAAAAAGTTATGAAAAATTAAAAAAAATTTTAAAAAACTATGGACTTATAAATCGTAATATAGTATAATAATAAAGTATATGGTATGCAATATCCGATTGAAACGGATTGCATATTGATAAAAACGATACCGCAGCTTTTTTGCGGCAGAACAGGAGAGATACATCATGTTAAAGAAGTTAAAAAAATATCTGACAGCGGTAATCGCCGCTGCAATTACAATTTCATGCGCAGGCTGTACAATAGGCGATTCCACCGCTAACGCTATGACCATCGACGGTTATGAAATTAAAGCCGGAGTTTATATTTATTATCAGAACGCTGCTCTGGAGGACGCAAAGCAGCTTGCTCAGGAGGCTGATGCAAATATAGACCTGGAGGATCAGGACGCATTGGAAAATACAACTATCGAGGGAAAAAAATTCCTTGATTGGATAAACGCTAAAACTATAGCAAGCTGCAGGGAGCATGTTGCTGTAACAAGAAAATTTGAGGAATATAAGCTGGAGCTTGAGGAAAGCGAGATCGAAAACATCAAGGCAGCAGCAGCTTTAAATATAGAGCAGTATCCTGAATATTCTGAAAACGGCATAGGAGAAGAGTCAATAGCTGAAATTCTGGAAATGACATATAAAACAAACGATCTTTTTGACGCAGTTTACGGAGAAGGCGGTACTGAAAATGTAACGGAAGACGAGCTTAAAGATTATTATGTTGAAAATAATTCAAGAGTTAAATATGTTGATCTGGATCTGCATGACGCTGACGGAAACGACCTTGATGAGGCAGGTCAAAAAGAAATCAAGGATATGGCAAATAAATTCCTTGCAGATATAAAAAAGACTTCATCTGAAAAGGATATGCTGGAAGCGTTTAATACCGCTCAGGAAGAATATGACGAGTATGTGTCCGATAAAGCTGCGGAAGCGGCTGCTGAAAGTGAAGAAGAAACCGAAACGCCTACAGAAGCGGTCACCACGGCGGCTTCCGAATCTGATACCGAAACAACTACCACAACTACCACTACAAACCCTTATGCTAATGAATCTATTATTCCGGTGGTTACAACAGAAGAGGGTACTGCTGAGAATGATGTGACATATTATCCTTCCAAAACATTCTACGACTGGGTCTACAATGATTCAACTAAGATAGGCGTTCCTGAAATTATTGAAGAAGAAGGAACGATTTATGTTGCCGTAAAGCTGGATATTAAAGAACGCATGACAGAGGACGACCTTTGGAGTGAAAATGCTGTTGATACGCAAAGATATTCAAAATATGCTAAGGATATGCAGGTAAAAATCGGCGACTGGGCAGAGGCTTTGCCTATTGAACTGAATCAATCGGCAATCGACAGATATAAGCCATTTGATTATGAAAAGGAAGAAACTACTCAGGCTGGCGGGGTACAGGTAAAATATTAAGACAGAATCGTAGTTGAATCAGGATTTCTCTGAATAGCATGAGCGTTTATAGAGAAATCCTGTTCTTTATCAGATACATCAGAAAACGGGAGGATAATATTATGGACGAAAATACACGTAAGGTCACTAAGCTTCGCCTGGAAAAAACAAAAAAAGCTTTGGAAAATAATAATATGCAGGTGTTTATTGCCGATTCAAAAAATGAAGTTGTGGGTATTGTAAAATCACTTATTTCGGAAAATGATATGGTCGGAAGCGGCGGTTCTGTTACCCTTAAAGAAACCGGCGTCATTGACATGCTCCGTACAGGAAATTATCGTTTTGTTGACAGAGATGATTATGCTCCTGAAAATATTAATGAATTTTACATTAAATGCTTTAGTACCGACGTTTATTTTACAAGCTCGAACGCTATTACCGAAAACGGCGAGCTTTATAATGTTGACGGCAACAGTAACAGGATTGCGGCGATCGCTTTCGGGCCAAAGTCGGTCATCGTTGTGGCAGGCTGCAACAAAATTGTGAAAAATCTTGATGATGCGATAAAGCGTGTAAAAACCATTGCCGCACCAGCTAATACTTCAAGGCTTAACTGCGATACCTATTGCCGTGACAAAGGCGAATGTTTATCTCTGGCTCAGGACTGTAAGGGTATGACAGCAGGCTGCGCAGGAGACGGAAGAATATGTTGCAATTTTCTTGTTTCGGCACAGCAAAGGCATAAAAACAGAATCAAGGTCATTCTTGTTGCAGAACCGCTGGGATATTAAAAGAAATTATTCTATAGAACCCGTATTCACACGCTTATCTTGTTGGAATACGGGTTTTTGTATAAAAGCTTATTGTATTATCTGCCATTTTGTGTTATAATTAATTTTAGCTATTATATTAAGCGGCATTAATCGTTATTAAGCGGAGGCGGGAAAAATGGAAGACAACAGAATATTAAGACTTAATCTGTCTATGTCGCCGAGAGCGATCGATGAGCTGAAACAATTCAGTACCCTTAAAGGAATTTCAAAATATGAGCTTCCTCTTATAATGTTTCCGGAAGAAAAGGCATTTGAAATATCTGCAGCAGTATCGGATAGTCAGCTTGTTATGCTGGGGCTGGATATTGACGGAGAAAATATTACACTTTCCGGCAAGCTTGACCATAATAATTTTTTCTGTACCTCCGTTTCTGATAAAAAAATAGCTGGCAAGGGATTTACACTTTATTTTGCTCAGGAAAAAAACGAGGATTTTGCATACATTAATGAACAGGTTAAACAGCGTTTTTCCATGTGGTACGACTATATCGAATCGGTCATGAAAAAGGCTGACGCTTCTTCACATATATTTTTCTGTAAAGGCGCTTCGGTAAAAAACGGCAGGATAGATATAGTTACATACGACCTGAAGCCTGGTACGGACATACGGAATCTTACTGTTGGTTTTCTTGATGAAAAAAATCGTCCTGCCTGGGGCTTCGGGAGTTGTGAACGACTTGAAAATGATATACTGACTGTAAAACCATTCGGGAGCGATACTATTAACATTATGAAAGAGCTTTCTTCGGGAATCAGGCTTATCGCTTATGACGGGGCGTCGGATATTACCTGTAAAAGAATGAAATCGGGGTTGGACAAGCTTTGCAGGGGAGATGCGGTAAATAAAAGGCTTCCTGAATTTATTTTTGATCCGCAGAAGGCAAACAAAACGGTAGGAGAAAATATAACCCTTAATGATTACGAGCTTCTGGCAAAAAATATGAACCCTGAACAGATAAGCGCAGTGGAGGGAGTTCTTAACGCTGAAGATCTGTATCTTATTCAGGGACCTCCGGGCACAGGTAAAACTACTGTAATTGCTGAAATATGCTATCAGAACGCCGTAAGAGGACTGAAAACTCTTATTGTTTCGCAATCCAATCTGGCGGTGGATAACGCAATTTCAAGAGTTATGAACCATGCCGACCTAAGAGTGCTCAGAAAAGGAGACAGCTCAAGGGTGGAGCAGGAGGGACTGCCCTTTGTGGAGGATAATGTTGTAGGTACGTGGATAGCTAAGATCGCTGAAGCGACTGAAAATATGAATGCTGATCTTTCGGCAAGAATTGACCGTCTGAAAAAGCAAAAGTTGAAATTCCCGGATATTCTTTCAGCTGCTGAAAATGTGAATGAGCTTAAATATGAAAAAAATGTTCAGGAATCTCAGCTTTATTTTTATAAAAATGTTCTTGACGAGGCCAAAAAACAAAGAACGAATTTTTTTGAACTTATTGCACAGGCATATGAAACTGATAATATTGAATATGCTGAAACAGCCAGAAACTGTTATCCACAGGATTTTCAGATTCCAAACAGCATTTATAACGACTTGGAAAGCAAGTACCTTGATATAAAGGCAGACGCTGAAATGTATCACGAATATACAGATGAGCTTGATTTTTTGAATTATTTCACTGAAAAATTTGTCGCTCAGTTTGCATACCTCCGCCGCAGAATAAGTGCAGGAATGATGGAAAATACCGCTTATGAGGGCGTATTTTACTATGCCGACAGGGAAATGGTGAATGCTCTTTTTGAAGAGGGAGAAAGAATAATCGACTCTGAGCCGGTGGGAATCCGGAAAATTATTTTTGGGCATAAATGGCGTCAGGTCGCCGCTATTTATTACAGACGTGCGGAAAATCTTATTGTGAGCATTCAGCAGAAAACCATAAGGCTTTGTGAAAGAATAGATAAAATTAAAAATGACAGCGTATTTATTGATAATGTACAGTCCTTTCGACTGTGCCTTGACGCACTGGGGGAAAATTACGACAATCAGTATTACAGCTTTAAGGCAAAATGTGAAAAGTTATATAATGAAAGCGCAGACTCCGTAAAAGAATATAATTATGCAGTGGAGCTTTTTAAAGAAAAAATTCAAGATGATTTTTTTTCAAAAGCGCTTAATAATATCGATCCATATGACATTAGTCTTGAACAAGTTGAATATAATATTAACAGGTATTTTCAATTGAGATATACAAGATATGATAAATGGAAAAAACTGCTTGATGAATGGCGAAGAAAAATTTCAGATTCAAAAGGTCAGAATTATCATGCCCTTAAAAAGCTTTATATTGAAAACGCCAATGTTATCGGTATAACCTGCATACAAAGTGGTACTAAGGATTTTAATGAAAATTATCCTTCATTCGATGTGGTTATAATCGACGAGGCAAGTAAGAGCACTCCGCCGGATATAATACTGCCGATGCTCAAGGGCAAAAAAATTGTTCTGGTGGGAGACCATAAGCAGCTTCCACCGTTTATAGACTCGAACGCTTATGACGAGCTGGAAAACGATAACGAACAGCTTAAAAAGCTTATAAAGGTAAGCCTTTTTGAGGAATTGTATGAAAAATCGGAAAAGACTATGAGAACTATGCTTTTCAGACAATATCGTATGCACAGAGATATTGCCGCTCTTATAAATCAGTTTTACATAGATACTGATGCAGGAAGACTTGAATCTCCTGCTTCCGAATTTAAAAAGCATTGCTGTCAGGGAACGGAAATATCCGAGGACAACCATGTTATTTGGTATGATATACCAAATAGTGAACGCTATTTTGAAAAAAAGAAAAATAAGAGCTTTTATAATGAGTATGAGGCGGAATGTGTGAAGAAAATTTTATGCGTTCTGGAAAAAAATCTTTCTGAAAACAACTGTAAAAAAAGCGTCGGGGTCATTACCTTTTATGACGCACAAGTGAAGCTTATCGAGGATAAAATAATAAACAGTGGATTTTGCAGCCGTTTCGGACATATGTCCCTCAGGGTAGGCTCGGTGGACAGATTTCAGGGCATGGAAGAGGATATTATTATTTTAAGCTTTGTGCGAAATAATCGTGAATGTCAGATTGGCTTTGCTAAGGACAGCAGAAGAATAAATGTGGCAATGTCAAGAGCAAGAGAGCTTCTTATTATAACAGGTAGCTCTGAAAATTTTATATCTTCGTCAGATAATGATGCGTCAATAATGTTCAGTAATGCATATAATATTGTTAAAAGACTTGACGGCTTGAAAAATGCCGCTGAAATACCGGATATAAGGTTGCCGGAGGGGAATTTTCAGACGGCTGAAAAAAATAGTTACAAATTCGACACGACGCCCGGAGACGACAGCGTTGATGATGCAGACAGTGTTAATATTCTGGATTATTTTATACTTAAAGCAGCCCAGGAATTTAAAAATCAACCCCTATTTGTCAAAAATATATCAAATGTACTGGGAATTGCGCCTGTTTTCATTGAAAATAGAGTGAAATATCTGGAAAATCATGGCTTAATTGTATATAAAAATAAAAATATTAAACTTAGCGAAAACGCCGAAAATACGACGTTTTTATTACTGAAAGATTACAATGTGTAATCATTTCGGCATAATTTACGAAATTTCTTAGAAAAAAATTGAGATTTCCTGTTGCTTTTTGGAGAATAATATGATATAATATCTTATAAGCAGTAATAGTTGAACTATGTCTATTCATAAATTGAAGCAGATTGACCGTTTCTTTGAGATGATGGGGAACAATCCATCGGTGGAAATACGGCTTCTGCCGATACCGGCAATGAACAGCGACTGCGTCGGACTATGATGAAAGACATAGGAGGCTTTAAAAAATATGACGCTTCTGTAAATTAATGACGCTTCTTTACGGCTGCGTCCTAAGTATTGTGGAGGGAAATTATGTATCTTGATTCAATAGCTTTCAAGGCAATGGAAAACGGTCTGAAGCAAATGACTTTAAAAAAAGAAATACATACACAGAATATTGCAAACATTGATACACCAGATTACAATTACAAAACCGTAAGCTTTAAGAATACCCTTGACGACGCAATGGACAAGGGTAAAAAGAAATATTCTTTCAAGGCAGACGTTTCCGAAATTTATGAAACAGATGTCAGAGTTGACGGAAATAATGTTGACGTAGACAAGGAGGGTCTTGAGCTTTATAGTACATATATTCAGGAATCGGCTATTATCAGCCAGTATAATTCCGCTGTGAGCAACCTTCGCTATGTATTTATGAACAGTAACTTCAAATAATTCAAGGAGTGATAAAAAATGGCTTTTCTTAATTCGCTTAATACGATCGGTTCTGCTCTTACGGCTGAGAGATTCCGTTCGGATATAATTTTGCAGAATCTGGCAAATCAGAATACTACCAGAACCGCCAGCGGCGAGCCTTACCGCAGAAAACAGGTGATTTTCCAGGAAAGAACACAAACCTTTAACGAGGCACTGAATCAGGTTCGGGGCGGCGGCGTAAGGGTGACAAGAGTCGCTGAAAGCCAGGAGGATTTCAAACCGGTTTACGACCCGGATCATCCCGATGCAGACGAGGACGGATACGTATACTATCCTAATGTGAACAACACGGAAGAACAGGTGGATCTTCTGGAAGTCTCAAGAGTTTATGAGGCTAATATGAGTGCATTGTCTGTCATTAAGGCAATGGCGACAAAGGCTCTTGAAATCGGCAGAAACGGTTAAAAATAATTTGGAGGTAATTTAAAATGTACATAGTTCCGCTTACAGGTTTATCATCAGTTTCAGATGATTTTATTACTCCTTTAAAAGCAAATGCTGCTGAAAAAGAGGACAATACAGTATCTTTCGGCGATATACTTAAAAGCAAAATACAGAATGTCAAGGATCTTGAAAGTCAGTCACTTCAGAGCGCTTACGATATCGCAACGGGAAACTCGAACGATATTGAAACGGCTATGATGAACGCCAGTAAGGCTCAGACGGCTATAGAAATGACAGTTCAGCTTACAACGAGAGCTGTTAATGCATATAAGGATATTCTGAATATACAGGTCTGATCTGAGTAAGATTCAAGTAAAATTATATTATAAAATTTTGATGGAAAGTATGATTTTTATACATGAAAGATAAGTTAAAAAATATTTGGGAAAAAATCAAAACATTCTGGAATGGTCTTACCAAGATCCTGAAAATAGCTATAATCGGAGGTGCGGCTCTTGTAATAGGAGCTATAGTCCTGACGGTAATCCTGAATAGCTCGGGAGATGATGATTTCATTGTTCTCTTTCCCGGAATGTCCTCGGAAGAATCAACGGCGGTTTATCTGGAACTGCAGAATCAGGGAGTTGAAACTAAGCTTGATTCCAACGGAGAAATATATGTAAGAAGAAATCAGTGGGATACGCTGGTTTATGATCTCGCTCAGCGAGGTTATCCGCAGACAGCTCCTTCTTACGGTACGTTCTTTGATAACCTTGGTATGACTATGACCCAGTTTGAAAAGGAACAGACTCTGAGATTCGAGCTTCAGGACAGACTACAGACCACGCTTAAAAGAATCGAAGGCATAAAGGGAGCGGTAGTTACTATCACCTTCCCTGAAAGTAACGATTATGCGTGGAAGGAAAGTAACGAAAAGGCAAAGGCAAGCGTTACTCTGAGTCTTGTGAACAGTGGGGCGTTTACGGCGGAAAATGTTTCGGCGGTTAAAAATCTGGTTGCGTTCAGTGCGCAGCAGATAGAGCCTGAAAATGTAACCGTTATAGACAGCAGCACTGGTAATCAGCTTCTTTCAGCTGAAGAGGTGGAAGCTAAGAATGATAAATCGGGTATTGATATTGCTGAAAAAATGGAATATGTAAAAGCTATTGAAGAGCAATATGAAGATAAGGCAAGAAGAGTACTTCAGAATATGTTCCCCGACGGAGTTGATGTAGTTGCTTCCGTTGAAATCGACTATAATAAGGTCGTTGAAGAATTGAAACAGCTGATTCCTGATGAAGAAACAGGTGTGGGATACTTAGATACGGAGCATGTTGAATACAATACCAACCGAAATCCCATTAATCCGGGAGGCGTGACTGGAGAAGAAGAAAATACCGATCTTCCTAATTATCAGAATGATGAGGAGGATAATCTCAATACCGATGATACGCCTTATTATGAAAGAGACAGAGATTACGATCTGGGATACTTGCTCAGACAAACAGAAAGAGCTCAAGGTACTGTAAGCGATGCATCTATATCTGTCGTAGTTACAACAGAAAATGCATATATGACAAGAGATGACAGAAATGCTGTTATTATGCTTGTTAAAAATGCTACAAATATTGATGAAGATAAAATTTCAGTTTACAGCAGAAAAAGTCCTGTGGATCCTATTGATGATCCTAATAAGAAGGATGACGATTCTGATGAAAACTTACGCCGTGTTCTTATTATTTGCGGTATTTGTCTCTTGGCACTTCTTCTTATTGCAGGTCTTATTATATTCTTGCTTCTCAGACGTGCAAAGAAACATAGACTTGCACAGCAGGCAGAGCATGAACAGACTATTGCAGAGCTTAACCAGAGGCTTGAAGAGGCTGAAAGTATGAGCCTTGAAGAACAGGCGGATGAACACAACAAGAAAGAAAAGGCAACAGAAGAAGAAGTCAGAGAATTTGCTAAGAATAATCCTGAGATCACAGCGGCTCTTATCCGCTCAATGCTGAAGGAGCGTGACGAATAAATATGGCTTCAGTAACATCAACAGCAACTACAGAACAGGAAACGAAAATAACGTCGGCCACTAAAGTTGCTGCAATAATGATTGCTTTGGGTGTTGACAGTGCATCGGAAGTATATAAATACCTCAGAGATGACGAAATTGAAGCTATAACAAGTGAAATTGCTAAAATTGATCTGCTTTCATCTGATGAAATGCAGCGCATTATAGAGGACTTTTACGATCTTTGCGTAACTCAGAAGGTGGTTACCGAGGGCGGTGAGGCTTATGCCAGAGGCGTCCTTGATAAGGCCTTCGGTCCTCAGCGTGCGGCGTTTCTTATGGAACAGGTGCTGAAGTCAAATAAAACAAGAAGCTTTGAGTTTTTAAGGCGTGTTGATTATAAAAATTTACTGATGATGCTTCAGAATGAGCATCCGCAGACAATTGCGATTGTACTTTCTTATGTGAGCGCTGAACAGACTTCGCAGATTATTTCTGAGCTGCCCAGCGATATACAGCTTGATGTTATTAAGCGAATATCAAATCTGGACAGAGCTTCACCGGAAATTATTGCCGTTGTTGAATCAGTGCTCAGTAAAAAAGCGTCAGCGATCGCTTCTGTGGACGTTACGGAATTTGGCGGCGTAAACTTCATTGCCGAAATTATGAACAGAGTGGACAGAAAAACCGAGAAATTTATTTTCGAGGAACTGTCGGACGAAGATCCGGAACTCGCAGAAGAAATCAAAAAGCTTATGTTTGTATTCGACGATATTATCTATCTGGACAATATGGAGATTCAGATGTTTATCAGAGAAATCGATGCAAAAGACCTTACTATTGCCCTCAAGGCGGCTTCAGAAGAGGTTACAAACGTTATATTCAACAATATGTCACAGCGTCAGAGAGAACAGATACAGACGGATATGCAGTATCTGCATAACGTTCGTATGCGTGATGTTGAAGAAGCACAGCAGAAGATTGTTTCTGTTATCAGACGACTTGAAGAATCCGGTGAGATTGTAATTTCCAAAGGCGGAGAGGATGAAATAATTGCGTAAGATATTCAAGCCTGATGACATCAGGCGGGACAAAAAAATTGTTAAAATTCCTGATATTGAATTTGAAATAGAAACGCCGGAAGAAGATTCCGAAACTAATGAGGAAGTTCAAAAGGAAGAATCTCAGACCCAACCGGCCCTTACTCAGGAGCTCCGTGAGCAGATAGCTGCGGAGATCCGTGAGGAGCTTGTCGGCGAACTGGGCAGGAAAAAATTAAATGCTCAGAAGGAATGTAATATGCTTCTGCGTGACGCCAAAAATGAGGCAGGGGTCATTATTGCTCAGGCAAACGCAGAAAAAGAACGCATTTTAAGCGAAGCAAACGCTAAGGCGCAACAGACTGCGGCGGCAGCTTATGAAGAAGGCTCGTATAAGGGCTTTAAGGAAAAAACAGCGCTTTTAGATAATCTTGCTCTTTATATTTCTCATTCAATTGAAGAGATAAAAAGAGAAAAAAATCAGTTTTTTGCAGAGTATGCCAAAGAACTTAAACACCTTTCTATTGAAATATGCGAAAAGGTGATCTCTCAGAAAATTGAAGATGACGATATGATCATGTACGGCGTTATAAAAAACGCTGTGAGGTATGCAAGAGATACAAAATGGATTAAAGCCGATGTTTCAAGTCAGCTTTCCGGGTACATAGATTCTCTTGAAAAGGAATTACAGGAATCGGGACAGAATGTTGAATTTATTCTTTCTGAAAGCGTTCCGAGAGATACATGTATTCTGAATACCTCCGATGGCGTTATTGTCGCTACACTTTCTGAACAGTTGAAAAATCTGAGGGATTTTTTAAATACTATCGATAAAGGTGATAACTTTGAAGGTTAATCTCGATCAGACTGATTTATGTACAAATATCAGATTAAATAATTTTTATAAAATATATGGAAAAATAGAACAGATTGTCGCTATGACAGTGGAAGCCTCCGGAATTGAATGCAATATCGGAGATGTATGTAAGATGTTTACAAAAGGGCAGAACAAAGCAGAGGTTCTTGCAGAGGTCGTAGGCTTTAGAGATAACAAGGTGTTGCTTATGCCTTATTCTGATACCGACGGTATCGGGTATGGCAGTTATGTTGAAAATACTCGTGAAAAGCTGACCGTAAATGTAAGTGAATCTTTGATCGGCAGGACCATTGACGCCCTGGGAAATCCTATAGACGGTAAGGGTCCTATTGATGAGGGAACTCGCTACAGCATTAACGGAAACCGTTCTAATCCGTTGGAAAGACCACCTATCGCTCAGCCTATCGAGCTTGGAGTAAAGGCTATAGATGGAATGATGACCATCGGTAAAGGACAGAGAATGGGAATCTTTGCGGGAAGCGGTGTTGGAAAAAGTACTCTTATGGGTATGATAGCCAGGAATATCAAGGCAGATGTGAATGTTATTGCTCTTGTGGGAGAGCGTGGCAGGGAAGTAATGGAGTTTATAAATCGTGACCTGGGTCCTGAGGGACTGGCAAGGTCTGTGCTGGTTGTCGCAACTTCTGACCAACCTGCTATGCTTCGCTCTAAATGTGCGCTGACAGCTACAACTATTGCCGAATATTTTAAAGATATGGGTAAGGACGTCCTGCTTATGATGGATTCACTTACACGTTACTGCATGGCTGAACGTGAGATCGGTCTCAGTATTGGTGAGCCTCCGGTTGCAAGAGGCTATACTCCGTCAATTTATGCGTCACTGCCAAAGTTGCTTGAGCGCTGCGGTAATTTCCGCAAAGGCTCGATAACAGGACTTTTTACAGTGCTTGTTGAAGGTGACGATTCAAATGAACCGGTATCAGATACCGTAAGGGGAATTATTGACGGACATATAATGCTTTCAAGAAAAATTGCTATGAAGAATCATTATCCTGCAATCGACGTTACGGCGAGTCTGAGCCGTCTTATGTCGGAGGTGGCTTCTCCGGAACAGAAAAGGTGTGCGTCAAAAATAAGAAAAATCATGTCGCTTTATCAGGAAAATGCAGATCTTATCTCTATCGGCGCATATAAAAGTGGTACAAATCCTGAGCTTGACGATGCTATACAGAGAATGGAGAAAATTAATGAATTTCTTCAGCAGCCTGTTGATGAAAAGGTCGATTTTGAGCAAACGGTGTCTATTATGAGTGAAATATTAGCATAATGGAGGAATTTAACAGGTGAAAAAATTTGCATTTTCTCTCCAAAAGATGTATGATTATAAAAAGCAGATTCTTGAATCTGAAAAAAATACCCTAATG
This sequence comes from uncultured Ruminococcus sp., assembly GCA_947178195.1. Taxonomy (GTDB): domain Bacteria; phylum Bacillota; class Clostridia; order Oscillospirales; family Ruminococcaceae; genus Porcipelethomonas. Next base: position 7,584 of record CAMWXM010000002.1, on the reverse strand, counting down.
AGTCTGAGACGTGAAAAAAATGAGTACCTGAACCGGCTTGAGGTTCTGGCTCAGACTATGGATGATGTTCGTGTGAAATCGGTGGAAGAGGTTTCAAAAGGTACGACTGCTGCTAAGCTTATGTTTTTCAGCATGCAGATGGACGGAATTAAACGTGAACAGACTCAGATAAAATATGAAATCAACATAATGGATATGAAAATTGAGAAGCAAAGAAGAAAGGTTGTTGCTGTTTCTCAGGACGTCTCAGGGCTTGAAAAGCTCAGAGATGCACAAAAATCAGAATATGATCATCTCGCCATAAAGGAAAATGAAAGTGCTATTGAAGAGTTTCTTTCATTTAAGCTTTCGACCGAGTGATTATATATATAATATTTTACAGTGAAAGGTGGTGAGAAAAATGGATGCAGGACAGATTACTCAGGGATTGAGAACCGATTCTATGATGCAGAATGTAAACGGCTCTGTTGCCGGGCAGACTACTGGCTCAGGCGCTTCCTTTGCAGATATTATGAATGTAATTATTGCAAATGTGCAGAATGGTCAGAATGAAGGTGATATTCTTGCAGGTCAGGATATGGAAATTCTGCAGAATCTTTTGAATACGCAGGATATGTCTTATCTGAAAAATCTTTTGAATATGACCGATTTGTTCGCTGTTAAAAATGATGCTTCGGCGATTTTACCGAATATTCAGGCTCCAATCCTGGATCTGGAAAATCTTTTTGCGGCCTCAGGTGAAGCTGATATCGTTGATTCTGAAAGCGAAAATAATGTTATAGACAGCGATGTAAATGATACTATGGATAATGTTGCTGAAATAACAGATGAAAATAATGCTGTTGAAGTAAAAAACGAAAATAACATTGACATTGTTGATACCAAAAATGAAAATAATGTTATTGAAGTTGAAGATAAAAATGATATTTCTGTTTCAAAGCCTGAAAATAATGACATCAAAGTAAAAAATGAAGAGGTTATTGTTAAGCCGACTGATGAAAAGGAGACTTTTGAGGTAAAAAACGAAAATAATATTGTTAAGCCTGAAAATAATGCTGAAACCCAGAACAAGGTAAAACCAGATTCGCAGGATTCACCGGAAATAAAAACTCCCGTATCTGAGAAAAAACCAAATGTTGAGAATAAGGAAAAACCTGAACTCACAGATAAGATCAATGCTGATAAACCTCAGACCACGGATAAGCCGGTCGCAACTAAAAATCCTTATGAGTCTTTTTACAATAAGGACGAACAGCAGGTTAATGTAAGTAAATTTAACTTATACGACATTAAAATTGCGTCTGGTAAACTCAAGGATAGCAGAAAAAATGCTGATAAGCCAAACGCTTATAACAAGATTGATTTTAACCAATCGAATGCTGATAAAAATGTTGTTCCGGCAAAGGCTGGTAATACTGCTGTTGCTAATGAAGGTTTGCATTCCTATAATGCTATGACCCAGAAGCTTACGGATATTTTCGGAATTATAACGCCTGAGCTCATGAACAATGACGAAAGGGACAGAAAAGACAGTTTTGATTTTTCTGAAAATGTTATAAAAGCTGACCCGCTTCAGCTTGCAGGACTTCTTGATTTTATCAGTACAGGTACAGGAATACCGGAAGCTACCGATATTTCCGATAGTCAGCTGTTTAAGAACATCAGCGAATCGGGGGCAATGGAAAGAATTTCTGAAAGATCGCTTTTTGATCCTGAAGATATGATCAGAAGCGGTGAAATGGAAATTTTAAGCTATAAGCCAGCTGAAACAATGCAGAAGCCTGTTTTGCCAAAGCCGCAGAATATGCTTGAAAACGATGAGAAAACTATTGATTTTGCCCGTACAATGAAAAGCGTCAGGGAAAATGTAATGCCTGTTATCTCAGATGAAGATGATGAGGTTAAGCCGGAAATTGTTTTGATGACTGCGGAGGATATGAACAATACCGCAGAAAAAATTGATATAAGCTTCGACAGAGCTTATGCGGAATATGAATTGAACAAGGCTAAATACGCTTCGGCAGATAAGCAGCTTTTTGATGGGATCTCTAAAAATCTCCAGAAGGGAAGAAGCGAATTTACAGTTAAGCTGAAACCGGAAGGACTTGGTGAAATTCTTGTAAAGCTTGTCTCAGAGGACGGCGGAAAAGCAATTCTTTCTATGGTGACTTCAAGCGCAAAAACTGCTCAGCTTTTAAACCGTGATTTACCGATGCTTCAGTCTTCGCTTAATCAGCATAACGTTGAAATTGAAGATAACAGCGTTAAAACTCTTGAAACTGTGACGGCTTCTCAGCAGTCGGCGTTTACTCAGTATGATGAACGGCGTCAGGACGAGGGGGCTCAGCAAAATCAGTTCAGAAAAATCAGGAAAAAGCTTGGTAATCTTTCAGTAGGAAATGTTTCCTATGAAAACGAGAGCGAATCGATAAGCGTAAGCGCAGTTGATTCGGCACTCAATATAACAATTTAATATTTTTAAGAAAGGATGGTATTTATGGCAGTAAATTCAACAAATCCGTCTGGTAGCTATGACAGAAATTATCTGGACATATTAAACGGTACGGCTTCGACTGGCAAAACCTATAATGCTGTTTTTGGAAGCAATAAGAGCGATTTGTCTGTAACCGATTTCTTCGATCTTATGGTGGCTCAGCTTACAAATCAGGATTTTATGAATCCGGTGGACGATACTCAGTATCTTGCGCAGATGGCACAGTTTGCTACAATGCAGGAAATGATGGATCTTTGTCAGTATTCCAAGCAGAATTATGTAATGGGTATGCTGGGACAGGAAGTTTCGCTTACGAAAAATGAAATCGGCGGTGAGTCTAAAACAATCACTGGCAGGGTTGAGAAAATTGTTGTTGAGAATAACGACTATAAAATTTACATAGACGGTAAACCTTACGATTACAGCAAAGTTACTTCAATCAATGCTTCATCAGTATCTGATAATAAGAATAATTCAAATAAAAATGACACTGTTCAGGCAGAAGAATTGTAATTCTGACTGAATATCTAACGGAAAGGAGTCTGTTAGTATGAACGAAATTGATATCAAACGCATATCCGCCCCTATTACTACCGGTATTCCTTTGAAAACACCGCAGGAGGTTGCTGATTCAACTTCATGCAGAAGTTTCAGAGATATTCTCCAGGAACAGATAGATACCTCTCTTGGGGTCAACTTTTCAAGACACGCTATGAACCGTGTGCTGGAAAGAGATATTGATTTGTCAATTGATAATCTTGAAAGGCTGAACGAAGGAGTAAGACTTGCGGAGGAGAAGGGACTTGACGACACTCTTATTCTTCTTGACGAAGCAGCTTTTATAGTAAGCGTAAAGAACAACACAGTAATAACAACTGTCAATAAAGAAGAAATGACAGGAAATGTGTTTACAAACATCGACGGAACTGTTGTAATTTAAGACCGGACCTTACAGGGGGTCGAGTGTGCCCGAACGACAGACGGTACACGACACAGTTCCTCAAAATTAAAGGAGGAAATTAACAATGGTTAGATCTTTATATTCAGGCGTTGCAGGTATGATGGTTCATCAGAACAAAATGGACGTAGTTGGTAACAATATTTCAAACGTAAGTACATATGGTTACAAGCACGGTAGAGCAACCTTCAGAGATGTTTATTATCAGACAAATTCGGCTGCTTCCGCTCCGACTCCTACAAGCGGTGGTGTTAATCCTACACAGATAGGTTACGGCGCAAAGTTGGGAAGCGTTGACGTAAACCATTCACAGTCGGTTATGTCTACAACTGGCTATACTCTTGACGTTGCTATCGCAGGTGAAGGCTATCTCCAGGTTATGGATGGTGACGGAAATATCTTCTATACAAAGGCAGGTATGCTCGATATTGATCCGTCAGGTAATCTTGTTGATGTAAACGGTAACTTTGTTCTTGGTGTTTCCGGAAATCCTACAGGTAAAGATCCGGCTTCAAACAGAATCAGAATCTCTCTTCCATATGAAAACGCAAAGGCAGGCTCAGTAACTGATACTATAAACAATGTGGGCTATACTATTAGCGGTTCAAATCAGAATGAAGCAAGTAACGTTAATATAGTTTTTGCAACAAGCAAAAAGCTCCCTATCGGACAGAAGGCTTCTGCTACCGTTACAAGCTCATCTATCGTAGTTACGCTTAATGCTGATGAAACATTTTCAAGCCTCGCACAGCTTAATACGGAAGTAAATAATGCTATCAGAGCTGCTAATGGCGGCGTTGCACATGCAGGCGGTGATTTTAATATCACTATGAGTGACCCTTCTAAATTCAATAAGACTCTTACCGGTGCGGAAATCGTTGAAGCAGATTTCGGCGTTCGCTCAGGTAGTGTTACTCTCCCTAACAACCTGGCTCAGCATTTTGCAATTCAGTCAGTAGGAGATCAATTCAGCGGTACTGGTACTTCTACATTTACAGCGTCATTGTCAGCTGCTAATGCGCTCACAATTACAATCGGTAATTATGTAGGAACAGTAAACGACAGTCAGCTTGCAACGGCGGGTTCGGTAGTGCTTAAAAGAGGCGGTACAGATTCAAGCGACTCTATTGTAATCTCATATCCTAACCTTAATACTATTAATGCATATGGTATTAATGGTATGAGCGGTCAGGTTCAGATGACAGCCAGCCAGCCATCTTCAAATCTGGGTCTTGGCGATGGTAACTTTATCTTGTCAGGTGGTACTGAAGGCGGCGAGCAAACAGTTGCCGATCTTACAGGTCTTTCAATTAACGATAAGGGCGTTCTTACCGGAACTCACGCTACTTTCGGTATTCTTGAACTCGGTCAGATAAGCCTTGCTACATTTGCAAACCCTGCTGGTCTTACACAGGTGGGCGATACATACTTCTCAGAATCACTGAACTCGGGCGAACCGGAGCTTGCAATTGCAGGTAGTAACGGTACGGGCAGTATTCTTGGCGGTACTCTTGAAACTTCAAATACCGACCTTTCTCAGGAATTTTCTGATATGATAACAACTCAGAGAGGTTTCCAGGCTTGTTCAAGACTTATAACAGTTTCTGATACAATGCTTGAAGAGCTTATTAACCTGAAGAGATAATTTGAAATTATCTGCGGGGCGGGAAAATGTCCGTCCCGCAGCATAAATGTAAAAGGAGCTTGTGCTTTATTTGCACAGTATGCAGTATGATAATTCTTACAAAGCTTAATGAACAAAAATTTGTTCTTAATCATCATTTGATAGAGACAATTCAGGAAAATCCCGATACAACTATAAAAATGTCAAACGGCGATACATATCTGGTAAAAGAGCCGATAGAGGTTATTTTACAGATGATTTATAAATTTGAAAAAGGCATCCGTGTTTGATAAATTAATAAATAAAAATTAAAATACCATATAGAAAGGGACGTAAATTATGGATTTAATGTCAGTGCTTGGATATATATTTGGGGCAGGCTTTATATTGCTGTCAATAATGCTTGATGGTGATACATGGTCGATTATTCCGGGAAATTTAGTGCAGTTTGGTGATATACCTTCGGTTATGATCGTTATAGGCGGAACGATCGCCGCTTTAATGATATCGTTCCCGGCAAAAAGTCTCGGAAAAATACCAAAGCATTTAAAGATAGTACTTATGCCTAAAAAATATAATCCTCAAAATTATATAGAGCAAATTGTTTTCTTTGCAAAGGAAGCGAGAATCAACGGTCTTCTTGCTCTTGAAGATAAGCTTAACAATGTTGAAGACAAATTTCTTAAAAATTCCCTTCTTTTGGTTGTTGACTCGGTTGAACCTGATAAGGTAAATGCTCTGCTCAATAATGAATTGGACTATATGGAAGAACGACACGGACAGGATCAGTCGTTTTATTTACAGGCAGCGGAATATGCTCCGGCATTCGGTATGATTGGTACTCTTATCGGTCTTATAAATCTTCTTGCTAATCTGTCTGACCAGGCGGCTCTGGCACAAAGCATGGCTGTTGCCCTTATTACGACATTTTATGGTACTATTATGGCAAACGTTATCTTTAAGCCTATTGCAAGAAAGCTTAAAGAAAGACATAATGAAGAATATCTTTGTAAGATGATAATTGCAGAAGGTGTGCAGGCGATCCAGGGCGGAGATAACCCTAACTTTATTCAGGAAAAGCTTACCCGTCTGCTTCCGGAATCTGCTGCTAAAAATATTGCGGCTAATAATAATCAATAAAGACAAGGAGTGTGATCCGATTTGGCTAGAAAAAAACAGGAAGAAGAGGGCGGCGGAAGCTGGATGGATACCTATGGCGACCTGGTAACGCTTCTTCTCACATTCTTTGTAATGCTTTATAGTATGGCGTCAGTTGCCGAGGACAAATGGGCAGCTCTTGTTGAGGCGTTTAATAACAGATTTGGTACTGAAAGCGTAGATCAGATTGTTATTACTCCCGATATGTTTAGTTCGGGTGACAATCCTCTGGATAATACAAATTCGGGGCTTAATCCCGGAATGAGCGATGAAGAACGCATAAGTAACGACATGGACGAATTGTTTGTTGCGATACAGCAATATGTGGATAAACATAGTATGCAGGACAGTATCATTGTCCAACTGGGCGAAACAGAGGGTAAAACAGGCGCTGAAATTGTTGACGAGAAGGACGAAAGCAGTTCTACGGACGCTTTGGCATCTCCGGGAATGGGCGATGCTTCTAAAAATATTTATATACAGTTTACTAACGATGTGCTTTTTAATCCGGACGAATCGACCCTTAAAAAGGGCAGCAATGAGGTTATCGATTTTTTGGGAGAATGTCTGAAAAAAGTCGATGATGACATTGCAATGGTCATAATCAAGGGTCATACCGCCGACGCTCCGAACTCAATAGTGGACTCACGATTGCTTTCCTCTGAGCGTGCAAGTACAATTTCAAACTTCTTAGAAAGAAATCATAAAATTAAATCAACAAAGCTATATCCTATAGGTCTAGCAGGGGATTATCCTATCGCTACAAATGAAAATGAAGAGGGTAGAAGTAAAAACCGCCGTGTTGAAATCGTTATAATAAGCAAAAACAGCGATCTGGCAAAGAGCGGTGAGCTTTTGAGAATTCTTGGCGCATCCTTTAAAGAAAACGCCGGAGATATTCAGAATATAGCGGGTCAATAATACAATCCATCGGTCAGGAGAATGAAAGATGAAGCAAAAAAAAGGCAGTCCGAAGCCTAAAGCGAAAGGAAAGGCTAAGGGTTCGGTTTCAAGCTATGATTTTCGGCAGAATACTGTTCAGAGCGAAAAATCAATAATTAAGAATTACGATTTTAAAAAACCAAAAAAATTTACAAAAGAACATCTAAGGGGACTCAATACAGTAAACGAACATATTGTCAGAATCTTTGCCTCAAATCTATCAAGCCTTCTTCGGGTCTTCTGCGAGGTTACACAGATGACATTGCAGGAATGCAGGTATTCAGAATATCTTAATACTCTTTCTGACAAAACTCTTATCGGACTTATAGATATAAATGATGAGAGAACTGACGACAACAGATGTACCATGATCGGTCATTTTCCGGCTACGGTATGCTTTTTTATGAT
>CAMWXM010000001.1 GCA_947178195.1 uncultured Ruminococcus sp. | reverse complement strand
ATCCTTTTTGTGCATTTTCACTAATTCATTCTGAAAATGCTCATTTATAGTTATATAAAAAAATTTTTGAAAAAATATTTTGTGAAACTATATAGCATTTTAATACGTCTAATTTACAGAAAGCAGAATTTTGATTTCAAAAAATATAAAGGAGTGATAAAATGTTGAGTTTAATTTCAAAAGCCAGACGAAGGGATCCCGACAGCTTTATAGCGTTAATTGAGGAGGCTAAACCCGAAATGTACAAAATAGCGTATTCCATACTTCACAATGACGCCGACGCTGCAGACGCTATTTCCGAAACCATATTAAAGTGCTGGAAAGATATAGACAAGCTTCGCAAAGCGAAATATTTCAAAACGTGGCTTATCCGCATTTTAATAAACAACTGCAACGATATAATAAGAAAAAACAGCCGGACGATCTATGTTGAAAGCTATGAAAACATCGAGCCGGGAGATGACTCGGAAATGTCCGAAGAAAACATAAGCGAATGCTTTAATGGTCTTTCTGAAAAGCACCGCCTTATAATGACGCTTTATTATTCTCACGGATTTAAGATAAGAGAGATAGCTCAGATGCTGGAAATGAATGAAAATACTGTAAAGACTCGTCTTTCAAGAGCAAGAAACGAATTTAAAGAGCTTTATAAAGAAAGGACTGCATCATGAAAAAAAGAATAAGTAATAATTTTGACGAACATATTGATGTTCCCGATATTGTAAATGAAAAATGCAGCGAAGCATACGGCATAATAAGGGCAGACGCCCCCCTCGTTAAAAAATATACTCATAAGAAAATTTTTGTTATCGGTACAGTTGCAGCTGCAACGCTGGTATTTTCGGCAACGGCAACAGCGGCATATTTCCGTAGCGCATTTGACGTAAGCCATAAAGAGGTATACACAAAAGACCCAGAGAAAAAAATGGACTTATCGGCTTTTGCGAAGCCCGTAAACGACGAAGAAAAGCAGATGTCCGCCAATATTACCATGCAGAGCGTTTACTGTGACGGTCAAAATCTTGCCATAGCCTTAGCGCTTACTCCAAATGATGAAGATTTAAAGAGAATGACCACCGTAAGCGCACATATTTCAGCTAAGCTTAACGGAAAAAGCATAGACAGAGTTTATGACTACGAAAACCTCGATTATCCAGAGTTAGGCTTTGTAAAATCTGATGACGGAGTATTTTATGAAACAATGTACTATACCAATCTTGATGTTAAGGAAGAGTCGGAGCTTGAAATTTCCATTTACGGTTTACAGGGTATTAACGGCAAGCTTATGACTTATAACTATGCGGCTAACGTTTATGAACCCGAAAAGACATCTATATCCGCCTACGCTGATGATAAGTTTGAATTTAAAGCGAATGTAACCCCTGATACAAGCAACAACAGAATTTATGAAATAAACGAAACAAAGGACGGTATAACCTTAGAAAGCGTTGATATAACTCCGTTTAAAACGACCGTTTCAATAGAGGGTCTGGCAAAAAGACAGTCCATAAGAATTTTTGACCAGAATGGCGAAGAACTTGAAATTATTCATAACGATTCTTATGAAAACTGGGAATGGAAATTCGTTCCTCCTTTAAAGACGGCAAAAAGGCTGTCCGTTCAGGTATATGATATAGATACGGACGATTTCCCAACATTATATGAATTTGCTTTCGATATTGAAAAAGGTTTTGCCGATAAATACGATGTTAAATTCGACAATTCAGATGTGGTATATGTTCCGCCTTATGACGAATTGAACGACGATGAAGAAGACATCAAAAAATATAATGCAAATATGGCAAAAGCCGCTCAAAAGGCCGAAAGAATTCCTGTAAACACTCCTGTTGAATGTACGGACTATATTGATGAAGCGTTTGAGCGCGGTGAAGTCGAACCAATAACGATGGAATGGAAAATTACAGGCAGCAGAGTCGGCGATGTGACTGGAAATGTTTCTGAGGCGCATTGGGAATTTTTAAATGATGCTGACGGCGTTACTCCCGACAATGCAAAAATGCTTTTTGTAACCTATGAAATAACAAACAAAACCGACCTAACTGGAAGCATATATACTAACGGTGGACTTATAATTTACTCCAAGGATTTTGAGGTTTTACTCACTGAACCAGATTATGCTTCAAATAAAGATTACGGCGGCAGAAGCTCATGGAAATATACCTTTGAACCCAGTCAGACAAAAACCATCACCTATGGATACATTATTCCGGAGGATTATGCGGACGAAGATTTCTATGCGGTAGCGCCGGATAATTTGTTTAACACCGATCCTACGCCGGGAAATATAGCTAATGGTGTTGTAAAGCTTATGGAAATAAAATAATAAACAGATAAACAAGTGCAGAACAAAAATACAGGCTGCGCCGCACAAGGACTTTATTCGGTTCTTGTGCGGCGCAGATTTTGTCGGATAACATCTGAAAAAATCTTTCTAAAAGGTTGCAAGATTTAAAGAAATCTGATATAATAATTTATGAACATATTTTTTTGTGATGAAAGGAAATTGGAAATGGAAATGAAAACTATAGGAATAATCGGTGCAATGCCCTCAGAGCTTGCCGATATCAGGAACGTTTTAAATGACGCTGTGGTAAAGACTTATGCGGGATATGATTTTTATATCTGTACATATAAAGATAAGCTTATCATAAATGCCTGCTGCGGTATTGCAAAGGTAAATGCCGCTTTATGCACACAGGTCATGATAGATAAATTTGATGTTGACGCTATTATTAATACAGGCGTTGCAGGAGGAATGAATAACAAAGTAAAGGTTTGCGATATTGTTATCTCGGACGCTGTCTGCTCACATGACCTTGAACTGCGTTTGCTTGAAAATTATCCTCCTTATCATTCAATGTTTGAGGCAGATGTTAATCTTATAAAAGCAGTCGGTGAGGTATGCAATGAAAAAAAGATACCTAATCATGTGGGAAGGATAGTTTCCGGTGAAGCGTTTGTATCAGACAATAAGCTGAAAGAGGATATCTGCACCAGACTTACTCCTCTTGCCGTAGATATGGAAACGGCTGCTGTAGGTCAATGTGCATACAGGAACAATATTCCTTTTGTAAGCGTAAGATGCATTTCTGACAATGCAGACGACGAGGGCGAAATGTCTTTTGATGAATTTGAAAAAATCGCTGCTAAAACGGTAGCGGAAATAGTTCTGGATACTATAGAAAAACTTTGATAAATACTGCCGCAAAAAGTCAACGATCTGAACGGAGAACAGAATTGAAACCGGAAAAAACTATCAATGAAAATATTTCGGCCGTATGGGAAATTCTCTCCAAACATAATACGCCTCCGTCAGCCTGCGTACACAGCTATGGCTGTCAGCTGAATGTTTCCGACGGCGAAAAAATAAAAGATATGCTTCTGAAAATGGGATTTACCCTTACCGAAAATTACGAAAAGGCGGATATGGTTATCTTCAATACCTGCGCTGTAAGAGAAAATGCGGAGGACAGGGTTTTCGGAAATCTTGGAATACTGAAACGCTGTAAGGAAGAAAAACCTCATATGATTATCGGTATCTGCGGCTGTATGGCGTCCCTTGAGCATGTGACCGATAGGATAAACAGCTCTTATAAATTTGTGGATATTGTTTTTGCTCCGTCGGCGCTGGATAAGCTCCCGGCTATAGTGCTGGAAAAGCTTTCGGGAAAAAAACGTATATTATGTCCGGACCAGTACAAAAACGGCGAGAAAATTCCCGTATGGGAGCTGGAACAGAAACGAGACAGCAGCTTCAAGGCGTCAGTACCTGTTATGTTCGGCTGCAATAACTTCTGTACATACTGTATTGTGCCCTATGTCAGAGGCAGGGAAAGAAGCAGAAAACCGGAAAATATTGTAAATGAGGTAAAAAAACTTGTATCTGACGGATATAAGGAAATAATGCTTTTAGGGCAGAATGTTAATTCCTACGGCAGCGATTTAGAGGAAAATATTGATTTTCCCGAACTGCTTGAAAGAATAAATGCAATAGACGGGGATTTTGTTATACGTTTCATGTCCTCTCATCCTAAGGACGCCGGAAGAAAGCTTATAGATACTATTATAAAATGTGAAAAAATAGGAAAACATCTTCATCTTCCAGTTCAGAGCGGAAGCGATGAGATACTTTGTAAAATGAACCGCAGATATACTATTAAAAAATATCTGGAGACTATAGATTATGCAAGAAGTTTTATTCCTGATTTTTCCTTTACTACCGATATTATTGTTGGCTTTCCAAATGAAAGTCGTGAGGATTTTGAGCTTACCCTGAAGCTTATGAAACAAGTAAAATATGATAACATATATTCGTTTATTTATTCAAAGCGTTCGGGAACGAAGGCAGCAGAAATGACTGACTGTATATCAGATGATGAAAAAAGCCGCAGAATGACCGAGCTTTTAAGCTTGCAGCGTGAAATATCCACTGAAAATTACAAGCGGTTTATTGGCAGGACTATGAGAGTTTTAGTTGACGGAAAAAGCAAAAAGGACGGTTTTATGACCGGCAAAAGCAGCGAATTTGTTATAGTTGAATTTGAAGGAAGCGAATCCCTGACGGGCAGCTTTGTTAATGTGGAAATAACAGAAGCAAAAAACTGGGCTGTTGTGGGAAAAATAAAAAAGGAGATATGAAAAATGGATATAATTGAAATGACAAGAGAACTGGGCAAGCTTATTCAGGCTGACGAAAGATATAAGGCTTATATTGACGCTAAGGAAAAAAATGATAAGGACGATGAGCTCCAGAAGCTTATCAATGACTTTTCTTCCAAGAGATATGAGCTTAATATGGAAATGTCAAAAACCGATAAGGACGCCGATAAGCTCAAGGAGTTAGATGGGGTTATTAAAAATATTTATGGGGAAATTATGGTAAATCCTAATATGGTGGCTTTTAATGCCGCAAAAAATGCTATGGATGGAATGCTTGCGGAAATCAATAATATCATTACGGCTTCCGCTAATGGGGAAGACCCTGAAACTTGTCCGTCACAGCCAAGCGGATGCTCGGGAAGCTGCTCGACATGCGGAGGTTGTCATTAAACAATGGAAGTGGATAAAGCCAGAATCTCACCGATGATGGTGCAGTATCTTGAAGTCAAGGAAACATATCCGGACACAATACTGTTTTTTCGTGTGGGCGATTTTTATGAAATGTTTTTTGACGATGCTCTTGTGGTGTCAAAGGCTTTGGAGCTTACTCTGACCGGAAAAGACTGCGGATTGACTGAAAAAGCGCCTATGTGCGGCGTTCCACACCACAGCAGCGACATATATATTAAAAAGCTTATAGATATTGGCTATAAGGTGGCTATATGTGAACAGCTTACCGATCCTTCCGACAGCAGGGGCATAGTCAAGAGGGACGTTATAAGGATAGTAACTCCCGGTACTCTTATTGAAAGCAGTATGCTCAATGAGGAAAGCAATAATTATATCTGCTGCGCTTATTATGACGGTGAAAGCTGCGGTCTTTGCTTTGCGGATATTTCAACCGGAGAAGCGCATCTTATGCAGGTCACCGAAAAAAGACCGGAAGCGAAAATCATAGATATATTGTCAAGATATAATCCGGCGGAAATTATTTTTAACCCTGATTTTCTGCTGCTTAAAACAGTTCTTGATTTTATTAAAATAAAACTGGGCTGTCTTGTAACGCTGAACGAATCGGAAAAATTTACTGTTGAAAATGGCAGGGAGGCTGTTCTGAGCCAGTTTTCAGCTTCTTCTTTCGATATGCTGGGACTGGCGGAGCAGGGAACTGATGTAAACGCCGTATGTGGACTTTTTATATATATTGCCGATACACAGAAAACTCTTACGGGAAGATTTACTTCTATTGAGAGACAGGATTCGACTTCGGTAATGGCTCTTGACCTTACAGCAAGGAGAAATCTTGAGCTTACCGAAACTATGCGCAACAAAGAGAAAAAAGGTTCGCTTTTATGGGTGTTGGATTCTACAAAAACGTCTATGGGAAAACGTCTTTTGAAAACCTATATAGAACAGCCGCTTACAAGTCCCGCAAGAATTATCGACAGACTGGAAGCGGTAGAACAATTTGTGAAAAATCCTATAGTGCTTATGGACGTATGCAGTATTCTGGAAAATATATATGACCTTGAACGCCTTATGACAAGGGTCATGTATAAAACTGCAACTCCGAGAGATCTGAAATCGTTGTCGGTCACATCTTTGCAGCTACCAGAGCTTAAAGCGCAGCTTAAAAAGCTTTCAGGTTCAAAGCTTATAGATTCTCTTGAAAACAGCATATCGACTCTTGAGGATATATCTGACCTTGTTGAAAATGCCATAGAGGACGAGCCGCCTGTAACGGTAAAGGACGGCGGCGTTATAAAAGACGGCTTTAACAAGGAGTTGGACGAGCTTCGACATATTATGAACGACGGCAAAAGCATTATCGAGGATATTGCCCAGAAGGAACGTGAAAAAACAGGTATCAAAAATCTGAAAATAGGCTTTAACAGAATATTCGGCTATTATATCGAGGTGACTCGTTCCTATTACGACCTTATTCCGGAAAATTACATAAGAAAACAGACTCTTGCCAATTGCGAGAGATTTATTACAGAAGAGCTTAAAAATGCTGAAAACAATATTCTCGGCGCAAAGGATAAGTCACTGCGGCTTGAAGCTGATATTTTTACTGAGATACGTGACTTTTTATGCTCCAAGCTTCAAAGCGTACAACGTACTGCTGCCGCTGTTGCTGCGACGGACGTCTTGGCTTCCTTTGCAAATGTGTCAATGAAAAATAATTATGTACGGCCTGAAATAGCTATAGACGGAGTTATTGATATCCGTGACGGACGTCACCCGGTGGTGGAGCTTATGCTGACCGATGAGGTATTTGTTCCCAATGACGTTTATCTTGATAACAATTCCTGCAGAATGTCTATCATAACAGGGCCGAATATGTCGGGTAAATCAACGTATATGCGTCAGACAGCTCTTATAACCCTTATGGCACAGATAGGCTGTTTTGTTCCGGCTTCTTATGCGAAAATATCGGTAGTGGACAGGATTTTCACAAGAGTGGGCGCTTCGGACGACCTTACCGCAGGACAGAGTACCTTTATGGTTGAAATGAGCGAGGTTGCGGATATACTTAAATTTGCCACTAAAAACAGTCTTGTTATTTTAGACGAGGTGGGAAGAGGTACGTCCACATTTGACGGTATAAGCATCGCAAGGGCTGTGGCTGAACATATCTGCAATTCAAAAAAGCTTGGCTGTAAGACGCTTTTTGCTACTCACTACCATGAGCTTATTGAGCTTGAAAACACCATGGACGGGGTAAAAAATTACAGCATTGCAGTAAGGCGCAGCGGAGACAGCATCAGATTCTTACGTAAGATCGTAAAGGGCGGCGTTGACGAAAGCTATGGAATCGAGGTCGCAAAACTTGCCGGACTTCCCGATAAGGTGCTGAAAAGAGCAAGGGAGCTTCTTGCCGATATGGAGACCGAAAATAAACCGATAAAAAAACAGCAGGACGATGACCAGATGAGCTTTGAAATTTTAAATCGTGATATTTTAGCTGACAAACTCCGCAAGACACATGTGAATGAATTAAACGATATGGAATGCAGGGAATTTTTAGAGGAACTTGTAAAGCTTGCAGATTGAGTCTGTTTAAATAAATGATACGTGATTTGATTTATGTAAACAGGCAAAAGGAAAGGAATGTTTATGGCAGCAATTAATCTTCTGAGCAAGGCTGTTTCCGAGCTTATTGCCGCAGGAGAGGTCATAGAAAGACCGGCTTCGGTAATAAAGGAACTGCTTGAAAATTCTATTGATGCAGGAGCAAAGCATGTTACCGTTGAAATAAAAAACGGTGGAACAACGTATATGCGTATCACCGACGACGGCTGTGGGATCGCTCATGACCAGGTAGCCACAGCCTTCAAGCGGCATGCTACCAGTAAAATTTCCTCTAAAGACGATCTTGATAATATCATGACGCTGGGCTTCAGGGGGGAGGCTCTGGCTTCCGTTTCGGCAGTCTCAAAGGTGGAACTTCTTACAAAGCAGAAAGCCGATGAACTGGGTACTAATTATATTATTGAGGGCAGCATTGAAAAATGCTGTGAAAAAACAGGCTGTCCTGATGGAACAACGATAATGATAAGGGATATTTTCTTTAACGTTCCGGTAAGACGGAAATTCATGAAAAAGGATTCCACAGAGGCTAATGCAATTGTTTCCATAATGCAGAAAATCGTTTTGTCGCATCCTGAAATTTCATTCAAGCTTATAAAGGATAACAAGACGGAATTTATCTCCGCAGGAGATGGAAAGCTGTATTCGGCGATTTATGGTATTTATGGAAAGGATTTTGCCCGTGACCTGATACCTGTAAATTATTCGGAAAACAGCATTACTGTAAAAGGATATATAATAAAGCCTCTTTATTCAAAATCAAACCGTTCTTTTCAGAATTTTTTTATAAACGACAGATATGTACGCTCAGTCACATGCCGTGTTTCTCTGGAGGAAGCATATAAAAACCTTGTTATGGGCGGAAAATTTCCTGCTTGTGTTCTTAAACTGGAGTTGCCGCCTGCGACCGTAGATGTAAACGTCCACCCTGCTAAGGCGGAGGTTAGATTTTCAAATGAAAAAATCGTTTTTGATTGTGTTTATTTTGCGGTAAAAAATGCGCTTATGGAATCTGGTCTTATTTATGAATTTCATCTGAAAGAGGAAAGAAGGTCTGAGGAATTTTATAAGACAAAACCCTTTGAGCCGGAAAAGTTTGAACAGCAGAAAATTTCCGATAATATTACGGAAAATTCTGATGATGAGAAAAAAAATGAGATAGAAATTGAGATCAAACCTAAAATAACACCCGATATTCAGCATAACGTCGATGAAAATATCATCAAACCTGTTTTGAAATCAGAATACGCTCCGGTTAAAGAATATGAGATTTCCGAAACCGATTCAAATCTCCAGAGGCTTGGCTCGTGCAAAACGGCATATGCCGAAAACGTTAAAATAATCGTTGAACCGGAAGAGGTTGAAGAAATCGAAGAGGAAGAAGGCTTCAGCAGATTTTCCTATATAAGCCGGGAATCCTTTAAAAAAGCTCAGCCGGCAGACTGTGAAGAAGCCGAAAAACCGGAAGAAAAGCCTGAAATTAAAGTAGTCGGAGAACTTTTCAAAAATTATATTATGGCTCAGTCAGGCGATAATGTGATAATGATAGATAAACATGCTGCTCATGAGCGTGTGATTTTTGAAAAGCTCAGGACACAGTGTACCGCTGCCGACAGCCAGACGCTGCTGACTGAAATAAAGATTCTTCTTTCGGAAAAGGAATGCTGTGCGATAGAAGAAAATATGGAAAATCTTGAAAATATGGGATTTAAAATAGACGTCTCCTGTGCTCCCTTTGTCAAGGTGACAGCCGTTCCTGTTATTCTCGAACATTTGGATATGGACGAGGTCATACCTGAAATTGCCGAAAACCTTTATCTTAATAAAATTGACCCACAAACAAGACAGCTTGACGATACTCTTCACGATCTTGCATGCAAGGCGGCTATAAAGGCAAATGACAAAAACGCTACAGAGGAGCTTCAGAGACTGGCGGAACAGGTGTTTTATAATGAAAATATAAGGCATTGCCCTCACGGCAGACCTGTTATGTTCACTCTCTCAAAAAGAGATATTGAAAAACAGTTTAAAAGGATACTGTAAAATGGAAAAAATAAAAACAGTCGTTATTGCAGGACCTACGGCATCGGGAAAAACTGGGCTTGGAGTTGAAATTGCCAAAGAATTTGACGGAGAGGTCGTTTCCGCCGATTCTATGCAGATATACAAGGGTATGGATATTGCTACCGCTAAGCCGACGGCTGAGGAAATGCAGGGAATACCCCATCATCTGATAGATTTTCTTGAACGGGATAAAGCATTCAGCGTTGCAGATTATGTAGAGCTTGCCGGAGAGAAAATAAGGGATATCCACAGCCGGGGAAAGCTTCCGGTCATCGTAGGCGGTACGGGACTTTACATATCATCGCTTATTGATAATATACAGTTTCCCGATATCAAATCCGATCCTGAAATAAGACGCAGGATCGAACAGGAGATGGAGCAGTATGGACGGGAGGCAGTTTTTGAGCGTCTCAGAAATGTCGACCCTGAGACGGCGGAGGAGCTTCACCCTAACAATACGGTAAGAGTTATTAGAGCTCTTGAAGTGTATGAGATTACCAGGCGGAAGCTTAGTGAATTTAAAGCAGAAAGCAGACTTGTGCCATCGCCATATGAACCTATGATGCTGGGACTGAATTATAACGACCGCAGCAGGCTTTACGAAAAAATAAATCTCCGTGTGGATATAATGGTAAAAAACGGACTTGTACAGGAGGCAAAAGAAGTCTTTGAAAAGGGAAAAATGAAGACTTCGGCTAATGCGATAGGCTTTAAAGAGCTTATTCCGTACTTTGAAAACAGGGAAAATCTTGATGCATGTATTGAAAAGATTAAACAAGAAACCCGGAAATATGCTAAAAGACAACTCACTTGGTTTAGAAAAAATGCAAAAATTCAGTGGATAATGTTAGATGAATTTGACAATAAGGAGAAAATTTTTGCTTATTGTAAAAAAAATATAGCCAAACGCTTTAGTTTATGCTATAATATAGAATAAGTATTTTTATATGAGGCAGACGGCTGAAATCTGCTGAATAGAAATACGAGGATAAAAAATACTGGCACATTTATGTGTAAAAGAAATCAGATATTAAGACAAGGGGTGTAAACATGAATAAAGCGTTGAATTTACAGGATGTATTTTTAAACCAGGCAAGAAAAGACAGGATAACGGTGACTATTTATCTGACAAACGGATTTCAATTCAAGGGCATTGTAAAGGGATTTGATAACTACGTGGTGATACTGGATTGTGAAGGAAAACAAAATCTTGTTTACAAGCATGCTATTTCTACTGTTATTCCGGTCAAGGCAATCCCGATTCTGGATTCTACTGAAAAAACTGAAATATGAATAAAAGTGCAACTTCTAAAATTCTGAGCCTGCTGCTTCTGATATGTGTTACGGCGTCGCTTCTGAATATAATTTTTCATCTCGCCAGTAATGAATATGTTACCGAAACGGCTATATATGCTCAGGAGAACGAATCGGTGACATTTAAGTCTGTTTATGTCAGGAACGAGGAGGTTATCCGCTATACCGGCGGAGGTGTTGTGAGTTATTCTGTGCCGGATGGTGGAAAGCTGGGAAAGGGTTCGGCATATGCTGAAATATATGCTGATGAAAGTCAGATAAATATAAAACAGCAGATATCGGAGCTTGAAGGACAGCTGGAGCTGATGAACAAGATACAGAATCAGGGTACTATAGAATCGGCGCAGCCTGCTAATATTTCAGAACAGATAAACCAGAAATATATAAATATTATAAATTCCAGAGAAAAAGGGTATATTGAAAATATATCGAAAAGTACCAACGAGCTTATAGTGCTGTTGAGTACTTATCAGCTTGTTACCGACGACTCGATTAATTTTAGCAAGCGGGTAAATGATATAAAAACTCAGATAGCAAGTCTTAAATCTTCTGAAACAGTACCGCTTGATACGCTTGTATCGGACAGGTCTGCATATTTTGTAAGCTATGCGGACGGATATGAGGACACTCTTTCAATGGATGAACTCAGCACCATTACTCCCGAGCTTATCGAAAAGGTAAAGGATAAGAATGTTGTGGAAGACAAGCAGATCGTCGGAAAGCTCATCTCAGGATATGAATGGTATGCTGTGGGAGTTATTGATAATAAGGATGTTCAGTTTGCGATAGATGAAGACGTAAAGCTTAAATTCCAGTCGGCGTCCGATACTATAGACGGCACGATATACGATATAAGAAACACAAAAGATGCAGATAAAAAAATAGTTGTGGTGAAATGTAAGGACGTTACTCGTGAGCTTGTTCAGCGCAGAACTGAACTGGTTGAAATGATAAAGGGAGATGGAGAACACAAGGGCATCAAGGTTTCAAGAAGAGCTATCCGGTTTAAGGACGTCGAGGAGGTTGTCGTTGACGAGAATACCGGAAAGGAAATCACAAAAACTGAAAACTGTAAGGGTGTTTATGTAAAGCTCGGAGAACAGATAAATTTTAAGAAACTTGACGTTATATACGAAGGCGATAATTTTGTCCTGTCTTCTATTAATGCTGGGAACAGTTATTTATCGCTGTATGACGATATAGTAGTGGAAGGTGTTGACACAGTTGAAAACTGATTTCAGCTATATTGACGATAATTATAACCGTATCATTTATGAGATTGGAGACGCTGTAGCAAAATATGGCCGTTCCGATGAAAAAATTGATATTATGGCAGTTACCAAAACAGTCGATCCGGCAGCAGTGAATCATGCGGTAAGTCTTGGAATACGGCTACTGGGTGAAAATCGTGTTCAGGAATATATGTCCAAAAAGGAATTTTACAGCGGCAGCGCTGATGTACAGTTTATTGGTCATTTACAGACAAATAAGGTAAAATATATAATCGACAGCGTTTCTATGATACAATCGGTGGACAGCATAAAGCTTGCAGCTGAAATAGACAAGCATGCAGGACGTATAGGAAAGATACAGAATGTGTTGGCGGAGGTCAATATCGGAAACGAGGAATCCAAAAGCGGTATAGACAAATCCTGTGTAAAAGAGCTTATTTATCAGATGTCTGAAATGAAAAATATAAAGGTCTGCGGTCTTATGGCAATACCCCCGGCGACAGATCCGGAAAGATTTTTATGTGAAATGCAGCAGATATATATTGACATTTCTGCTGAAAATATAGATAATATATCTATGGACGTACTTTCAATGGGGATGTCGGGAGATTATATTGAAGCAATAAAATATGGTTCGACTCTCGTCAGAATAGGAAGAGGACTTTTCGGACCGAGACATTATCCGTAATTTAAGTAAATCCACGTACCGTAACTTACGCAAATAATGCCGATGCTGAAATTAATCGGAGATCGGTATAGGATCATAAAGGACGATATATACTTTTCATTGATGAAATCCGGGATTTAGCCCGGGTTATATCAATGACTGGTATTTTGAAAAATCTGTTTTTATAACAGTGTGAGATAAGGAGAACAAAAAATGGATGTTTTCAAGAATATTAAGGAGTTTTTCGTACCGCCGGAGGATGGCGATGATCAGTACGATGAAATGTCATACAGAAAACCGTCACAGTCGGACAACAGATATTCTCCTGAAAAAGACCGGGGAAGCTATGAAAGCAGCAGCAGAAATTATGAGGGCAGCAGAGGATACCGTGCTGAACGGTTTGACAGCGATGAAGCTAAAAGAAGCAATAAGGTAGTTAATATCCAGGCTACGGCACAGCTTCAGGTAGTTCTGGTTAAGCCGGAAGTGTTTACTGACGCAAAACAGATTGCCGACCATCTTATAGCTAAAAAAACCGTAGTTCTGAATCTTGAAACAGCGTCGGCCGAGACAAAAAGAAGAATTATTGATTTTCTTGTGGGAGTTGCATATGCAAACGGTGGAAGCTTAAAGCCGGTTGCCAATATGACATATATCATTACGCCTTACAATGTCGGATTTATAGGAGAAGACCTTGTGGGGGAGTTGGAAAATAATGGAGTGATTCTCTGATATAATGGCTGAAAATATATCTTTAAATGCCGATAAATTATTTTTATCGAGAATAGGCGATATGGTAGAGCTTTCGCTGAAAAGAGGAGCCGTTTATTCACTGTTTCTCAATGCTGGCGAGGCTGCCGCAGCTCAGGCGGAGCTTAAACGGCTTATGCATGAGAATTATTGCTTTTTCGGCGGCTTTGAAAATGCCGAAAGAAAAATGCTGTGCGTTTACAGGGAATATTTTGAACCTGAAAACAGTGATTTTCCTATGGAGATAATTACCTTTACCTTCAGAAAGGAAAATAAGCTTTCTCACAGGGATTTTCTGGGTGCGTTTATGGCTTTGGGTATAAAGCGTGAAACATTGGGCGATATTGTCATTGACGAGGGTATCGCACAAGTCGCAGCAGCAAATGCAGTTAAAGATGTTATTTGTGGGAATATCAGAAAAATCGGTTCAGTCGGCGTAAAAAATAATGAAAATTTTTCGGGCATTCTGACTAAGACTCAGGATTTCAAGAGGATAGAGGGCACGGCGGCATCAATGAGACTGGACGCAATAGCCGGACTTGCCGTTAATCTGAGCAGAAGCAAGGCTGCGGAAATTATAAAGGCAGCCGGCGCAGAGGTGAACTTTATTCCAAGATATGACTGTTCTTTTACTTTAAAAGAGGGTGATGTTTTCTCCATAAGGGGATATGGAAAATTCAGGCTTTCAGAAGCGTCTGGGATTACGAAAAAAGGCAGAATACACGTAGCAGTGTTGAAATATTATTAAGAGGTGAGCGGCGTTGATTAGTGCAAACGATATTAAAGAAAGAAAATTTGAAAAGGCTGCATTCGGCTATAAGCAGGAGGATATTGATGATTTTCTCGCAGAGCTTATCAGCGAATTTGATGAAATGGATGCGGAAAGAGAAGACCTGCATAGTAAAATTCAGATACTTGCCGACAAGGTAAGAGAATACCGTCAGGACGAGGAAGCGCTCAAGGACGCTTTGCTTGGCGCTCAGAAGCAGGGACATCAGGTCATAGCTGAAGCTCAGCAAAAGGCTGATGATATAATAGCCAAGGCTCAGGAAAAGGCTCAGGCGCTTATTGATGAGGCAACTGTTCAGCATGAAGCCGCTATGGAAAAAAATAGAGCGGAAATTGAAAAGGAAAAGGAAAATCTTCTGGAAGCGCAGAAACAGGTTTCTGAATTTAAGAAAACTCTCTTTGATATGTATAAAACTCATCTTGAAATGATTTCGGCAATGCCTGAAATTGAAATTGACGAAGAAGAAACGCCTGAGTATGACATCTCCGAGCCGGAGGAAACTGTCGTAAAGACAGAGTTGCCTAAGTCAGATCCCTTTGCAACGTCGAGCTTTTCTGCAAGAACGGTAAAGGGAGTTTATGAATCAAGATTTACCGATCTTCAATTTGGTCAGAAAAAAGGCTCGTCAGAATCAACTGAAAAGGAAGAAGTATAACGATGGATTATAATAAGACATTAAATTTGCCCAAAACAGACTTCCCAATGAGAGGCAATCTCCCGAAAAGAGAACCGGAAACATTAAAGAAATGGGAAGATGAAAGACTTTATTACAAGATGGTGGAAAATAATAAGGATAAGCCTAAATATATTTTCCATGACGGTCCGCCCTATGCTAACGGTCAGATACATCTTGGTACGGCTTTAAATAAAACATTAAAGGATTTTATTATTAAGCATAAAAATATGAGCGGCTATTGCGCTCCTTACGTTCCTGGCTGGGATACTCATGGCTTGCCTATCGAGCTTAAAGCTATGAAGGATATCGGTGTTGAAAACGGCGCTATCCCTCCGGTAGAATTGAGAAAACACTGCAAAAATTTTGCTCTCAAACACGTAAAAAGCCAGATGGAACAGTTTAAGAGACTGGGAAGCCTTGGGGACTACGATAACCCTTACCTTACCTTAAAGCCTGAATATGAAGCAAGACAAATTGAGGTTTTCGGCGAAATGGCTAAAAGAGGGTACATGTATAAGGGCTTGAAGCCTGTTTACTGGTGTCCCGATTGTAACACAGCTTTAGCTGAAGCTGAAATAGAATATGCAAATGATCCTTGTACATCAATTTATGTAAAGTTCAACGTTGTGGACGACAAAGGAATTTTTACCGGAATGGGTCTTGATCTTTCAAAAATTTTCTTTGTTATATGGACTACCACAACATGGACAATTCCGGGCAATCTTGCTATATGCTTAGGTCCTGAATATGAATATACTCTCGTTAAAAACGGAGACGAGTATTATGTTATGGCGGCAGAGCTTGTTAAGACTACTATGGAAACCGCCGGTATCGAAGGCTATACTACAGAAGGCTCGTTTACAGGCGCAGAGCTTGAACATATGAAAACAAAGCACCCTCTTTATGACAGGCTTTCACCTGTTATTGTGGGCGACCATGTAACTCTTGAAAGCGGTACGGGCTGCGTTCATACCGCTCCCGGCTACGGCGTAGAGGACTTTGAGGTTTGCAAAAATTACGATGATATCGGAATTTTAGTATGTGTTGACGCCAAGGGTAGACAGACTAAGGAAGCCGGAGAATTCGAGGGTCTTGATACTGACCAGGCTAGCAAGGCTATAGCTAAAAAGCTTGAAGAATGCGGCGCAATGCTCGCAAGTCAGCATATAGAACACCAATACCCACATTGCTGGAGATGTAACAGTCCTATTATTTATCGTGCAACAGAACAGTGGTTCTGCTCGGTAAACGGATTTAAGGACGAAGCCGTTAAAGCTATTGAAAACGTTAAGTGGATTCCTGAATGGGGAGAGGACAGAATCAAGGGAATGGTTCGTGACAGAAGCGACTGGTGTATCTCAAGACAGAGAACATGGGGCGTTCCTATCCCGATCATATATTGTAAGGACTGTGGAAAGCCTATCGTTACAGATGAAACTATCAAGGCTATTTCAGATTTGTTCCGCAAGGAAGGCTCGGACGCTTGGTGGACAAGAGAAATCAGCGAGTTTATTCCTGAATCGGTACAGTGCGAATGCGGCTGTAAGGAATTTACTAAGGAATACGATATTATGGACGTATGGTTTGACAGCGGTGTGTCTCATGCTGCCGTTATGGATGAGTATGACTGCCTGAATTTCCCTGCTGATCTTTATCTGGAGGGCGCTGACCAGTACAGAGGCTGGTTCCAGTCGTCGCTGCTTACATCGGTGGTATATAAGGGCACTGCTCCGTATAAAAATGTATGTACTCATGGCTGGGTAGTTGACGGACAGGGCAAAACAATGCACAAGTCCCTTGGAAACGGTATCGATCCGTCGGAAATCATAGACCAGTACGGCGCAGATATTTTAAGACTTTGGGTGGCTTCTTCTGATTATCATTCGGATATAAGAATTTCTCCTGAAATTTTAAAGCAGCTTTCAGATGCATACAAAAAAATCAGAAATACTGCAAGATTTATATTAGGTAATATTTCAAACGGAGACGGATTTGATCCTGATAAGGACAGCGTTTTCGATGAACAGCTTCTTGAAATAGACAAATGGGCGCTTATGAAGCTTGATAATCTTATTGACAAGGTTCAGGGCGGATATAATGATTTTGATTTCCATATTGCTTTTCACAGTATTCATAATTTCTGCGTTATAGATATGTCTAACTTCTATCTTGATATTATCAAAGACAGACTTTATTGCTGTGGAGAAAAATCTGTTGAAAGACGTGCTGCACAGACTGCTATGTATAGAATTTTAAGCGGTGTTGCAAGACTTATTGCACCGATCTTATCATTTACTGCAGAAGAAATATGGGGATTTCTGCCTCACGGCAAAAACGATAATACGGAAAGTATTTTCTTGAATTCAATGCCTGAAAAATCGGGAATTGATTTCAGCAGCGAATTTATTTCAAAATGGGAATTTATTTACAGTATCAGAGAATCTGTTAATAAGGTTTTAGAAGAAAAGCGTAATGAAAAGCTTATCGGTAAATCTCTTGAAGCAAATATTATTATTCATTGCAGCAGCAAACTTGCTCCGAAATATAATGATGTTTTGTCACTGCTCAGCGATATTCTTATCGTTTCGGGCGTATCGATTTTAGCTGATGCACAGGGTGATACGGTATACGAGGTCGTTAAGGCGTCAGGAGAAAAATGCGAAAGATGCTGGGGATATTCTGAAACTGTTGGAAAAAACAGTGGGCATCCGACCCTTTGCGAAAGATGTGCAAATGTTGTTGAATAAGATTGCTTGATCAAAGGACGCTCTTACTTTACAGGGCGTCCCTACTTTTTTTGAAAAGTGGAGGAAAACCCAACATAAAAAAGAAAGGGAGATAGTTATTATTTCATTAATTATAGTGTTTGTGGCAATTTTATTGCTGACAGGAGCAGACCAGATAATAAAAATATGGGCGATTGAAAATCTTAAAGGGCAGCCTTCAAAAGAATTTATATCTTTTGGGAACACTAAAATTTTAAACCTGACCTATCTTGAAAACGATGGAGCGCTATTCGGAAGCTTTGCCGGAATGAGATGGGTTTTGACCTGTGTAACGGCGGTTCTTATGGTATTTTGTGTTTACTATATGATAAGGCATAAAAAGGAAATACTGACGCTTGTTTCAATGGGTCTTATAGTAAGCGGCGCACTTGGAAATATTATCGACCGCCTTTTCAGAAACGGCAGAGTTGTGGATTATTTTGACGTTCAGTTTATGGATTTTGCAATATTTAATTTTGCCGATTGCTGTGTTGTTGTGGGAGTAATATTGTTTCTGATACAGATGCTTTTCTTTGATTTCAGAAAGACGGATAATAAAAAAGAAACGGCGGAGAAAAATGAGTGAGAAAATTTTTCTGACAGTACCGGAAAATGCAGACGGTTTACGGCTTGATAAATGGTTAAGTACACAGGCACTGGAGCTTACAAGAACATCTTTACAAAATCTTATAGAAAAAAATGAAATACTTGTAAATGAAAAAAGTATATCAAAAAATTATAAGCAGAAAAAAGGGGATAAGGTCCAGATAAATATTCCTGAACCGGTCGAACTTAACGCCGAACCGGAAAACATTCCTCTTGATATTGTTTACGAGGACGATAGTCTGTTGATAGTAAATAAGCCTAAAGGAATGGTGGTACATCCAGCGCCGGGAAATTACAGTAAAACGCTGGTAAACGCTTTGCTTTATCATTGCGGAGACAGTCTTTCCGGTATAAACGGCGTAATACGTCCGGGAATAGTACATAGGATAGATAAAAATACCAGTGGTTTGCTGATAGTCGCCAAAACGGATAACGCACATAAGATGCTTGCAGAACAAATAAAGGCTCATAGCTTTACAAGGGAATACGAATGTGTTGCTCTGGGAAAATTTAAGGAATTAAGCGGTACTGTCAATGCGCCTATTGGCAGAAATCCTAACGACCGCAAAAAAATGTGCGTTACCGAAAAAAATTCCAAAAACGCCGTGACTCATTATGAGGTTATAGAGCAGTTTGAAAAATGCGCTCATTTAAGGTGCAGGCTTGAAACGGGGAGAACTCATCAGATAAGGGTACATCTTTCGTATATTGGTCATTCGGTTTTAGGGGACGATGTTTACGGCAAGCAATTTAACGGTATTGACGGACAATGCCTTCACGCTAAAAAAATAGGTTTTATTCACCCGATAACCGAAAAATATATGGAGTTTGACAGCAAGCTTCCCGATTATTTTAATGAGGTTTTAAGAAAGGTAAGATGAATTATGCCCGATTTATCAGGATATTTTTTAATAACAGATTTAGACGGAACATTGCTTCCCGGAAATAAGATCCTTTCGGATATTGATAAAAAAGCCATAAGCCGTTTCAGATGCGACGGCGGAAAATTTTCTATCGCCACAGGTAGAACCCTACAGGCAGCAGAAAAATTCATGGACGAACTGAAAATAGATATGCCTGTTATTATGTATAACGGTTCGCTTATTTATGATATTGCGAAAAAAGCACCTCTTTTTACCGACGAACTTCCCGAAATTGCAATTGACATTGCGGAGGAATTAATGGAATTTATAGAAAATCCGGGAATTGAGGTTTTAAGACTTGACAATATTTACGTTGTATGTAATAATGAGTATGAGAAAAATCATGTTAAGATATGCGGAGTTGAACCGGCTTACATGCCATTGAGGGAAGTGCCTTGGGGAGGCTGGTATAAGATACTTTTTGCCGATTCTTCCGAAAATATTGACAAGCTTGAAAAAATTATCCGCTCAAAAACTTTTCCTGTGGATTTTGTCAGATCGGATAAAACCTTTGTGGAAATGCTGCCAAAGGACAGCTCTAAGGGTGCGGCATTAAAAGAATATATTAAAATTATGAATTTAGAACATATGAAAATTATTGCGGTGGGGGATTATCATAACGATATTGAAATGTTGGAAGCTGCCCACTGCGGTGCGGCGACCGCCAACGCTCAGCAGGCGGTCAAGGACAGGGCAGATATTATTCTTGAAAAAACTTCTGACGAGGGAGCTGTCGCCGAACTTATTGACAGGATATATTCGGGGGAAATATGAAAAAATCAGCTATAATTTTACTATTGCTTTGTATTGGTATGACGTCATGTTCGTCACCGAAAAAAGTGACTTCATCAGCTGAAAGTGTTTCGGAAATGGTTGAGGCTACAACAGCAATTGTGACTGAAGCTACAACTACAACAGAAACAACTATTACAGAATTGATCAGTAAACCTGCAGAAACCTCTGTTACCTTGGAAGCGATAAAAATAAAAAGGGAAGATATTTCCGATTATGTTTATGAAGGTGAAACTCAAACTGTAGGAGATGATACATACGGTTATCTGGAAATTCCAATAGAATGGGAATATTATGAACCATACGAGCGTATAGGAGTTATAACTTATGCTGATAATGAAGGTAATAAAATCTCAATGTATAATTACGATTTGAATGGTTTTGGAATAAAATACAAAGATATTGACGAATTGGCATTATTATTTGATTATAGTGAAGTTTTTGACAACGCTGAACTGATTAAATATGAAATTGACAGTTATACAACTTATAAGTCAATATACGTAAACTATGAAGCTAAGTACTGTGCTCTTTGGATATTTGAATGCGAGGACGGAGTTAATCGGTCTATTGGATTTCGTGGCACTGAAGATTTTATTGAAAGGTCAGATAATATTATAAAAACATATCATTTATATAATTAAAAACTCATGGGAGGTAATATAAAAAAATGGACAGTGAAAAAAAGAAGCTCTTACAGATAAACGCCTGTAAGATAAGAAAGGGAATAATCGAGGGAACTTATAACGCAAAATCCGGGCATCCCGGTGGGTCACTTTCAATAGCGGAGCTTATGGCATATTTATATTTTGAAAAGATGAATATTGATCCTGAAAATCCCGAAGACGCTGATAGAGACCGATTTGTGCTTTCTAAGGGGCATTGCGCTCCGGCACTTTATGCGGCTTTGGCTTTAAGGGGATATTTTCCTGAGAACGAATTAAAATCTCTGCGCCATATCGGTTCGCCTTTACAGGGTCACCCTTGCATTAACATCAAGGGCGTAGATATGTCCAGCGGTTCTCTTGGACAGGGCATTTCCGCAGCCTGCGGTATGGCTCTTGCAGGAAAAATCGATAATAAAACCTATAAGGTTTATACTGTTTTAGGCGATGGCGAGATCGAAGAAGGACAAGTCTGGGAAGCAGCAATGTTTGCGGCTCATAACAAGCTTGATAATCTTGTGGCTGTGGTTGACAATAACGGACTGCAAATCGACGGAAAAATAACCGAGGTATGCTCTCCAGAGCCTATTACCGATAAATTTGAAGCTTTTGGCTGGCATGTTATTACTATGGACGCTCATGATTTTGATGATATTGAAAGAGCCTTTAATGAAGCCGATACTGTAAAGGGTATGCCTGTGGCTATAATTCAGAAGAGTATTAAGGGCAAGGACGTTTCCTTTATGGAGAATCAGGTTTCATGGCATGGCTCTGCGCCTAATAAAGAGCAGTATGAACAGGCAATGAGCGAGCTTGAAGAGCAGCTTAAAAAACTGGAGGGTTAAGAAAATGTCGGATACGGTAAAAATTGCAACAAGAGAAAGCTACGGCAATATTATTACAGAGCTTGCCGCAGAAAATCCTGATATTATAGTTTTAGACGCTGATTTAGCGGCGGCTACCAAAACGGGTATATTTAAAAAGGCTTATCCTGAAAGATTTTTTGACTGCGGTATTGCGGAAGCAAATATGATGGGAGTAGCGGCAGGTCTGGCGGCATGTGGTAAAATTCCTTTCGCAAGCAGCTTTGCTATGTTTGCAGCAGGAAGGGCATATGAAATTGTAAGAAATTCTATCGGCTATCCGGGACTTAATGTGAAGATCGGCGCAACTCATGCTGGAGTTTCAGTAGGAGAGGACGGCGCAACTCATCAGTGCTGCGAGGATATTGCACTTATGAGGACTATTCCGGGTATGACGGTTATTAATCCTGCCGACGATATTGAAGCCAAAGCGGCAGTAAAAGCAGCGATCAAATTAAACGGTCCTGTTTATATGCGTTTCGGCAGACTGGCAACACCTGTATTCAATAATAATGAGGACTATAAATTTGAAATAGGCAAGGGCATCACCCTCAGAGATGGCGGTGATATTACTATTATAGCAACAGGTCTTATGGTATGGGAGGCTTTAAAAGCTTCTGATGAGCTTAAAAAAGAGGGCATTAACGCAGGTGTTATTAATATTCACACAATAAAACCTCTTGATAAGGAACTGATCTGTAAGGCGGCTGAAAAAACAGGAATGCTGGTGACTGTTGAAGAACACAGTGTTATTGGCGGACTTGGCTCGGCTGTTGCGGAGGCTGTGACAGAATGCCGTCCAGTACCGGTAATAAAAATTGGCGTAAACGATGAATACGGCTATTCAGGTCCGGGAGCGGAGCTGCTTAAAAAATTTGGGCTTTGCAGTGAAAATATTGTTGAAAAAGTTAAAAAAGCGTTGAAATAAAATGGAAAGCGATAAAAAAATATTCCGTTCAAATATGGGGAAGGTCATTTCAAGTTGTCTGATAAGGGCGATTGTTATTGAATTTGCTTTAATGCTTTTGTATGATCTTGTCGATACAGTATTCTATAATATTCCGCTGTTTTTATTTGAGACAACAGCAATGATAGCATGTCTGGCTGTTGGTCTTATAGCGTCAATTGTTGTAAGCATTTTCAGATTTACAATGGTTGAGGTTTCCGAAAACGAGGTCGTTGTAAAACAAGGCTTTAAAAAAAGAGTATTTGAGCTTTACAGATACATTTTTATAGAAAAAACTGAATATAAAAAATATAATGGCTCAGCCAAAGCATTTGTGGAAATTAAAAGATATCTGATTGCAAAGGACAATGATGAAAATGTGGTCAGAATAAGGCTTTATGAATTTTCAGCTAACGGCCTTTACAATATGGTTGACGAAATCAACAGAATAGAAACAGAATCCCTTGACAGTGAAATAAAAGAAGATATAATCCGTGAGTCATGGAAAAATGAGCAGAGATTTGATTTATCTCCTGAAGAAATAATCAGCTTTGAATGGAAAATCGTCAGATTTCATTGTCTGATTTTTATAGGCTTAGCTGCATTTTTTATGATAGCCATAATGCTTGCAGGGAACGATATATCAACTAAAACAAAGCTCTGGGCAATCCTTATTGCTGTTACATTATGTATTATGGGACTTCCATTTGAAATTGTCAGAACATTAAAAAACTCAAAAAAATGTCCTGAATTTATAGCATACAGAGGCGAACATTTATTAATAGGCGAATATCATTTCAATATTTCTGACATTGAAAAAATTACACTCACATCTGCCGACCGTAAAAGCAATTCTGTTTATCATGTTCAGCGTTATATGATAATTAAGACTGATATGAAAAAATATAAATTCTGGCTTGGCTCGGAAGCGTCCATGGTCTTGCGTGAGTATAAAAAGCTGTGTGATTTTATATGGTACGCTTTTGTAAATTGTCCGTCAAAATTAATGTTTAGATGAATACAGCAGGGGGAAAACAATGAAAAAATCATTTATTATTATAGCGGCTCTTTCAGCTATGATCATTACAACTGGCTGCGGAGACAAAGATGAGAATAAAAACAGCAGATCCGTAAATGAGATAGTAACTGAAACTGTACCCGTTGAAAAACAGGCTGAGCCGTCGGAAGAAAGTGTGACGGCTGAAAATAATGAAAATAAAAATACGGCAAAACCGATTCTTACACGGGAATGCGAAATAGACAATATTTCATTTTTAACAGACGAAAGCTGGGAAAAATATTCAGGGCAGGAGGGCGCTTTTGCTGCACCGGATAAAAAATCCTTCTATTGCTTGCAAGGCGTTTCACAGCTTGGAAGCTATACGCCTCAGGAGTTTTATGAAGAGCTCTTATCGGGCTATAAAGACGAGTATGAAATTATAAGCTCAGATAAGACAGTATCTGATTTTACCACTGTCGATGGCATAACCTCTAAAATTGGACGTATTGAAATGAGCAGGGACGGAGTGATTTATACAATAGACGTTCTTATTGTTCCTCAGAAAAATACTGTTGTTACCTTTGCTTCTCAGGTCCTTGACAAAAACGATCTTCTTATGGATATTCGTGAAATTACCAATACGGCGAAAATAAATATTGCCAATGAGGATTATATATCCGGTAAGACGTTTATTGCAAACGACGATTCGGAGCTATGCCTAAAGGAAAATGGAGAGTTTATTTACTATCAGTCAAAGGACGACCATGAGGGAGCTTACTGCACAGGCAAATACGAGGTATATCATGGTCAGGAGGCGATAGACAAGGCGGATTCCATGAAGGATTACGGTCTTACAAAGGAAGAGCAGGAACAGGCTCTGACAGCTAATATGAACGGCTATAAGCTTGGCGGACCGACTTCGGCAGATTATTTATATCCCGAAAATTATTATGATACGGGAGATATATATCAAATATGTAAGGACAGTTATTATACCGTTATCCTGCATAATGAAAAGCTTGTTCAGGACGGAAGCAC
This sequence comes from uncultured Ruminococcus sp., assembly GCA_947178195.1. Classification (GTDB taxonomy): domain Bacteria; phylum Bacillota; class Clostridia; order Oscillospirales; family Ruminococcaceae; genus Porcipelethomonas. The sequence continues at coordinate 35,034 of CAMWXM010000001.1, read as the reverse complement.
AAGGGATATGGGAAACGATACTCTTTATATCGGTTTTTATATTCCCGAAATTGATTATGCGGATATGATAAACGCAGGTACAGCCAATTATGTGGGCTGGACGTTAAAGTAAGCATCAAATTATATTAAAAAAATTTATTTTTAAGGAGAAGAGTATGAAAAAAATTGCATTAATGTTATCAATTCTTATGAGTGTCAGTGTGTTTGCAGGTTGTGGAAGCGACAATGGAGATTCCGATAAAAAATCAGCGTCTGCTTCACAGTCGACCAGCAAAACGGAATTTGAAAGAGGTACGATAGAAAACAATGTTTATACAAGTGATTTTGCCAATTTGAAATTCACTGCTCCTGAGGGCTGGGAATTTGCAAATGATGAATACATAGCAAGTATGATGGGTATAGGTCTTGATGTAATAGACAAAGATGACGACTTGACAAAAGCCATGCTCGAACAGGCTTCAATTTATGACGCAATGTGTATGGAGGAGTCCACCGGTAAGAACATTATAATCATGTATGAAAATGTTGCAAAGGAAGTTCCGAATCCGGATTCATTTACAGTTGATGATTATTTAGACTCTGTTGAACAACAGTTTGATACTATGGCAAATGTGACTGTTACCAGTAACAGCGACAGAGAAAATGTTACCATTAACGGAGAAGATTACATAAAAAAAGATATTCATATGTCATATGATGAAATGGGTGTAGAAGTGAATCAGGTTTATTATGTAAGAAAAATTGGCAATTATATGCTGGGAATAATAGCATCGTCAGGCAATACGGCAGATGACATGTCGGTTTATGAAAAGAATTTTATAAATTAAAATTAGAAGGAGTAGTATTATGGGTTTGATCAAAGCGGTTATCGGTTCTGTGGGAGGTACTCTTGCGGACACCTGGAAGGAATATATTACATGTAATTCTATGCCTGCCGACGTGCTGGCGGTAAAGGGTGTTAAAAATACAAGCAAGCGTTCTTCAAACACAAAGGGCAGCGATAACATTATCACAAACGGAAGCGGTATCGTTGTTGCGGATGGACAGTGCATGATTATCGTTGACCAGGGAAAAATCGTTGAAATATGCGCTGAGCCGGGAGAATATACATACGATATGTCCACAGAGCCAAGCCTTTTTTCAGGCAGCTTAGGCTCAAGCATAATGGAAACTTTTAAGACTATAGGCAAAAGAATTGCTCACGGTGGCGTTGCAGCTAACGACCAGAGAGTGTATTATTTTAATACAAAAGAACTGGTAGACAATAAATTCGGTACTCCTACTCCTGTGCCGTTCAGAGTGGTAGACCAGAATATTGGTCTGGATATTGATATTTCTGTGAGATGCAATGGTGTATTCTCTTATAAAATCGCAGACCCGTTGCTTTTTTATACAAACGTTTGCGGAAACGTTTCCAGCGCATACACAAGAGATAATCTGGACAGACAGCTTAAATCGGAGTTTTTAAGCGCACTTCAGCCGGCTTTTGCAAAGCTTTCGGCAATGGGCGTAAGATACAGCGCTCTGCCGGGTCATACACTGGAATTTTCAGATGCAATGAACGAAACTCTTAGTTCAAAATGGAAGGAGCAGAGAGGTCTTTCCATAGTATCTATTGCTATAAATTCCATAACTGCCTCAAAAGAGGATGAGGATATGATAAAAGACCTTCAGAGAACGGCTGTTTATCGTAATCCAAATATGGCAGGTGCGGCTATGGTAAATGCTCAATCGGAAGCTATGAAAACTGCGGCAGGAAACTCAGGTGGAGCTATGGCAGGATTTATGGGCATGAATATGGCTGCAAACGCAGGTGGACTTAACGCTCAGAATCTGTTTGCTATGGGTCAGCAGCAGCAGGCTCAGGCAGCTCAGAACGCTAATGGTTGGACTTGTTCCTGCGGAGCTTCAAATACGGGTAAATTCTGTAATGAGTGCGGTAAGCCGAAGCCTGCGCCCCAGGGCTCGTGGACATGTGAATGCGGAACGACAAATACTGGAAAATTCTGTGCTGAGTGCGGTAAACCCAAGCCTTCAGCCGATTGGATCTGTTCCTGCGGTACTGTAAATACGGGAAAATTCTGTAATGAATGTGGAAAGCCAAGACCAAATTAATATATATGGAGAAATAATTTATGGCAACTTTACTTGAATATAAATGTCCCTGCTGCGGAGGCGCAGTAAGCTTTGACAGCGGTCAGCAGAAAATGGTATGCCCATACTGCGATGCTGAATTTGACGTTGAGGAGCTGAAAAAGTCCCAGGTTGAAAATGAAAAATTAAATCGTCCCGAACGCCATGAATGGGAAGACAAGACGGATAATATGTGGAGTACGGAAGATTTAAACGGCATGAATGTTTATGTCTGTAACTCCTGCGGCGGTGAGCTTATTGCGGAGGAAATCACAGGCGCTACTGCTTGTCCATACTGTGATAGTCCGGTTATTTTAAAATCCAGCTTTTCTGGCGATCTGCGTCCGGATTATGTTATTCCGTTTAAGCTTGATAAAAAGGCTGCTAAGGAAGCGATGTTCAATCATTTAAAGGGCAAAAAGCTTTTGCCTAAGTTGTTTAAGGACGAAAACCATATCGATGAAATAAAGGGACTTTACGTTCCGTTTTGGCTTTTCAGCAGCGATACTGATTCAAAGCATATCTTTCATGGTACGAAAGTCAGAAGATGGAGCGACAGAAACTATGATTACACAGAAACCTCCCATTATAACATTTACCGTGAGGGCAGACTGAGATTTGAAAACGTTCCTGTGGACGGATCGAAAAAAATGCCGGACGACATGATGGAATCCATAGAACCTTTTAATTATAAGGATATGAAGGATTTTAACACTGGTTATCTTTCGGGTTATCTTGCCGATAAATACGATGTGGATCAGAAAAGCAGTATTGGAAGAGCAAATAACAGAATCAAAAATAGCACTATTGATGCATTCAGAAAAACAGTTCATGGATATGCAACCGTAACAACAGAAAGCTCTAATGTCAATTTCTTAAACAATTCTTGCAGATACGCTCTTTTACCTGTGTGGATTTTAAACACTACATGGAAAGACCAGAAATTTATGTTTGCCATGAATGGTCAGACAGGGAAGTTTATTGGTAATCTGCCGATGGATAAAGGTTTGTTCTGGAAATGGTTTTTGGGAATTTTTGCTTCAGTGGGTATTGGGCTTTCAGTTATAATAGCTTTAATAGTGTTATTGTGGTTATAAGTCAGGGAGGAAAATATGAAAAGCTTAAATAAAATTCTATTTGTAGGTATTATACTCCTGCTGCTCATGCCCCCTCTTTCTTTAAATGTATCGGCAGAACTTTTTGATAAAACTCAGCCAAGAGTAGTAGACAATGCTGATCTTTTAACCGATAGTGAAGAAGAATCTCTCGAAAGCCAGATAAAAACTCTCATAGATAAATATGATTTTGACATAGTGATTGTAACTGCTGATACTATAGGCGGAAAAACTCCTATGGAATATGCTGATGATTATTATGACTATGAGGGATATGGAGCAGGTGTTGAAAGAGACGGGGTACTTTTGCTTATAAGCATGGCGGATCGTGACTGGTGGATATCCACAAGAGGGTATGGTATTACTGTGTTTACTGATTATGGTATCGATAAAGCGGGAGAAATATTTGTTTCATATTTGAGTAGTGCCGAATATAGTCAGGGCTTTGAGAAGTTTTTGAATGTTACTGAGGATTACCTCACAGCAGCAAAACAAGGAAAGCCTTATGATATAAATAATGTATATTTGACAAAGGAAGAAGCTGAAAAAGAGAGAATAAGACTTGAAAAAGAAAATAAAGAACAACTTTATGGAGCAATAATAGGCAGCTTTGTTATAGGTCTTGTTGCTGCGTTGATCACAGTGCTTGTTTTTAAGTCGCAGCTTAAATCGGTAAGATTTCAGGGTGGTGCGGCTAATTACGAGGTTGCCGGATCATTAAATCTTACACGTTCAAACGAGGTGTTTCTTTATAAAAACGTATCCAGGAGAAGAAGAGAGGAATCCAGCAGCGGCGGCGGAGGTAGTAGCAGCGGCGGAGGCGGTAGCAGCACCCATACAAGCTCTTCCGGGGCAACTCACGGCGGAGGCGGAGGAAAGTTTTAGGAACCAATACCGCAGTTGATCAGATAATAATAAAAGGAGCTTATGCATTGGCATAAGCTCCTTATTTTTATGTTTCATCAGGCTTTGATACGATTTGGATACCAAGTACGTCCAGGTTTTCCTTGTCGATAGACGCCGGACATTCTGACATAAGCTCGCTTGCGTTCTGCACCTTTGGAAAGGCGGTAACATCTCTGAGACTTTCTGCACCCAGCATAACCATAGCAAGTCTGTCAAGACCGATACCAAGTCCACCGTGTGGCGGTGCACCGTATTTATACGCTTCAACAAGAAATCCGAATTTAGCTTCGATCTCTTCATCAGAAAGTCCAAGGGTCTGGAACATTTTCTGCTGAAGCTCATAGTCGGTAATACGGATAGAACCGGAGGAAAGCTCTATGCCGTTGAGCACAAGGTCAAAGGCTTTGGCATAAACCTTTTCCGGCGCAGAGTCCAGATATTGCAGACAATCATCGTTAGGCATTGTAAAGGGATGATGCATAGCAACATAAGCTTTGCTATCCTCATCGTACTCGAAAAATGGAAAATCGGTTATCCAGAGGAAATTGAATTTATCTTTCGGAATAATATCAAGTTTTTTTGCTACAGCCAGACGTAGTGCGCCGAGAACCGGCAGAGTAACCTTATTTTTATCAGCGATAATAAGAGCGGTATCACCCTTTTCACAGCCGATCTTATTCATAATTGCGGTCAGCTCTTCTTCACCGAAAAATTTAGCAAAGGAACAGGAAGGCTTTTCGTCCACCCACCTTATATACGCCATACCCTTTGCACCGATACCACGAACCATCTCGGTAAGCTTGTCTATTTCTTTTCTTGTAAGTACAGAGGCTGAATTTTTCGCAACGATAGCTCTTACGCTGCCGCCGTTTTTAACTGCGTCCGAAAAAACTCCGAATCCGCAATCGCTGACCATATCGGAAAAATCAACTATTTCCATTTCAAATCTTGTATCAGGCTTATCCGAGCCAAAGCGCTCCATAGCTTCATTGTAGCTCAGATGAGGCAAAGGGGTCGGTATATCAATATCAAGAACATTTTTAAACAGATAGGAAATAAAGCCTTCTGTAATAGAAAGAATATCATCAACGTCCACAAAGGACATTTCAAGGTCGATCTGAGTAAATTCAGGCTGACGGTCAGCTCTGAGATCTTCGTCTCGGAAGCATCTTGCAAGCTGTATATATCTGTCCATGCCCGAAATCATAAGCAGCTGCTTATATATCTGGGGAGACTGTGGAAGGGCATAGAATTTTCCGTTATGCACTCTTGATGGAATAAGGTAATCTCTTGCGCCTTCCGGTGTGGATTTCATCATCATAGGCGTTTCGATCTCTATAAAATCATTTGCATAAAAATATTCTCTTGCAGCCTTTGCAATTTTATGACGCATAATAAGATTACGCTGAAGCGGAGGACGTCTCAGGTCAAGATAACGAAATTTCAGACGCAGTTCCTCGTTGACGTTAGTTTCACTGGTAACCTCAAAGGGTGGTGTCTGAGCTTTAGCAAGTATTCTCAAATCGTCGACAATTATCTCTATCCTTCCCGTTGGGATATCGGGGTTTATACTGGAGCGGATTGCCGTTTTGCCGTGAGCCATAAGAACAAATTCACTTCTGCATGACGCAGCCTTTTTAAAAAGGGCTCTATCCGTTTCATCGTTGAAAGCAAGCTGTACTATACCTGTTTTATCCCGGAGGTCAATAAATATAAGATTTCCCAGGTCTCTCATCTTCTGGACAAAACCGCCTACAGTAACCTCCATATCTTCTTTTAACACTTCTCCGCAGTAAATGCTGCGTTTCAAACCATTCATACTATCTGCCATTATTTACTCCATTCTGCGTATGGACGCTTTATTCAAATACTTCGCTGAACATTTCGTTTACGGCGATATTTGAAAATTTCTGAATAAATGTATCGTCGAGAGAAATCGTGATTTCCTCGCCGGATTTCATATTTTTAAGCTTAGCCGATCCGGAATTGACCTCGTTATCGCCGAGTACCATTGTAAAGGCAGCTCCCAGCTTGTCCGAGTATTTCATCTGGGATTTAAGACCTCTTCCTACCGTGTCATATTCCACCCAGAAGCCTTCGTCCCTGAGCGACTTTGCAAGCTTCATTGCAAAGGAGGTTACCGATTCGTCCATAGGCGCAATATAAAGCATGCAGTTTTTGTCTTCTTCAAATCTGCAGCCCTGATTTTCCATTGTAAGGATAAGCCGTTCAAGTCCCATTGCAAATCCAAGAGCAGGGGTCTGTTGACCGCCAAGCTGACCGATAAGTCCGTCGTACCTTCCGCCGCCGCATATCGTACCCTGCGCACCTATATCTGTTGAAACAAATTCAAAAACGGTTTTGGTGTAATAATCAAGACCTCTTACAATTTTTGGGTCGACAGTATATTTTATATCCAGATTATCCAGATATGATTTAAGCTTTTTAAAGTGTTCCCTGCATTCTGGGCAGAGATAATCAGTAATAAGCGGTGCAGACTGTGCTATCTCAGAGCATACAGGACTTTTACAGTCAAGAATACGCATAGGGTTCTTTTCAAGCCTTGAATGACATGTTTCACAAAGACTGTCTTTTTTATCTTCAAAGAAAGCCTTCAGCGCCTTATGATATTCCGCTCTGCATTTGGGGCAGCCGATAGAATTTATTTTCAATTCGACATTTTTAATGCCAAGATTATTTATAATATCATTAGCCATTAAAATTATATCTGCGTCTGCCGAAGGCAGCTGACTTCCTGCCATTTCAACTCCGAACTGATGAAATTCACGAAGTCTTCCTGCCTGAGGGCGTTCATGCCTGAAGCAGGAGAGTATGTAATATACCTTTTGCGGCATAGCTTCGTTGAGAATGCCGTTTTGCATCATGGCACGGATAGTTCCAGCAGTGCCCTCCGGTCTAAGGGTGAATTTTGTTTCCTTTGCGATTACAGAATACATTTCCTTTTGTACAACGTCTGTAGTTTCGCCGACCGAGCGCTGAAAAAGCTCAGTATTTTCGAATGTGGGGATACGTATTTCCTTGAATCCGTATCCTGCGGCAGTTTCCTTTGCAATTTTTTCAATTGTATGCCATTTATAGATGTTTTTCGGGGTAACGTCTTCCGTACCGTTAGGTCTTTTTATATTAAGCGCCATAAAGACTCTCCATTCTGAATTATATACGTGGGTTTCCGATTTCTCTCCAATCCAGATCGCCTCTTTCAAGAGCGAGGATAAGAGCTTCTGCGGTAGCTATATTTGTTGCAACGGGAACGTTATGGACATCGCAGAGTCTGAGAAGATCTATATCGTTAGGCTCGTTAGCTTTCGGGTTGATAGGATCACGGAAAAAAAGAAGCACATCAATCTCGTTGCATGAAATTCTTGCGCCTATCTGTTGACCGCCGCCCTGAGAACCGCCGAGATAGCGTACAATTTCAAGTCCGGTAGCTTCGCTGACAAGCTTTCCGGTAGTACCTGTTGCGCAGATATTATATTTGGACAGTATTCCGCAGTAAGCAGTGCAAAACTGAACCATAAGTTCTTTTTTTGAATCATGAGCGATAAGAGCTAATGTCATTTTGGATTCCTTTCCATTCTGATGAATTAATTGATTTATATTTAAAAGCTTCAGCTTGTTCTGCTTCTGAAGTGTGCAGGAAGCTGTGGCGAAAATTCTTAAAAGCAATTCATATTTATTATACCATAAAAACGCAAAAAGTCAAAGAAAAAAATGCCTATATTATTAAAATTGTTGAGTTTGAATGGTTTTTGATGTTAGTCATTGTGCAGAATAACAAAAAGTTAATAAATAAAAAATATAACCGGATAACTTGAAAATTCAAGAAATAAAAGCATTTTCAAGTTGTCCGGCTATTATTGTTTTATAAAAATCCCCTTATATCCGCCGCAAGCTTTTCTTCAACCCCGATAAGCTGTTTAGCGATATTTTTGGATTTTTCGTCAGCCGCCTTGTATTTATTCATATAGCGTGACAGTGACTTCACTCCCATATTGCAACCGTCGGTGATAAGGTCGGCGATCGTTGCATCAGATTCATTAACGGCAAGCTTGAAATTGGTTTTTATAGACGCCATGCTTTTAGCCATAAGAGCCGGTTCTTTTCCGGTATCGTTATATTTGTGAAGAAGATCCTGGAGGTCGTGTTTGATTTTTTCATTGTCCTTCATGCTGTTTTCAAGCTTTGTTTTAAGCTTGGCACTTGAAACGTATTGTAAGGAGGTATCGAGAGCCGATATTCCCATTTTGATCCCTGCGTCACATTCTCTCAGCAGTTTTATAGTATCCTTTTCAATCATAATAATAATCTCCAATCTTTAAGGCAATACCGCTCTTCAGCATAACCCTTGTGCAATATTGACTTGAATGTGTAATTTATATACCTGGCGATCCTGAAAGATAATTTTCAGCGTCGTCCCGTATATATTATTAGCCGTATTTAATGTAATAATATTGGAAATTATATCAAGGGTTCAAAGTGTTAAAAAACTCCTCTTGCGCAGAATCATTTCAACTCCTGAGCGGCACCGTTTTTCTTTTTATTCCCGAAAACCCTGCCTTTTATTCCTAAGAGCTGAATATTTAGCATTTTCTGCCGATAATAAATATGAGTGAGTATTGGAGGGATAAATTTTGGATATAGCGGTGGCAGACGATGAAAAAACCATCAGAGAGCATATATGTGGAATGATAAAAAAGCAAAATCCCGAATATAACCTGTCGGCTTACAGCACAGGCGAGGAACTGCTTGCGGCTGAAAAAAACTTTGACATTGTTTTTCTTGACATACATATGGAGAATATGAACGGCATTGATACGGCAAGGATACTGCGTGAAAGGTCAGACGATACTATTATAATATTTATTACTGCTCTGAAAGAGTATGTATTTGACGCTCTTGATCTTTATGCTTTTCATTATCTGCTAAAGCCCATAGACGAAAAGAAATTTTCTCAGGTGTTGAAAAAGGCAGCGGAAGCTGTAAAGCATAGCAAAAACAACAGGCTTTTTATAAAAACAAAAAATATTACTATTGACCAATCAGATATTATCTACATCGAAAGCCGTGGAAAAAAGGCTGATATACACATTATCGGAAAAAATAAGCCAATAGAAATTTACGCTTCAATGGACGAATTTGAAAAGCAGTTGGGAGAAAGCTTTTACCGCAGTCATCGGGCATATATCGTGAATATGTCCCATATATCTCAATATGACAAGGAGAGCATAACTGTTTTAAGCGGCGAAAGGATATATCTGACCAAAAAGAAATACGGCGAATTTGTAAAGGCGTATATGTGGTATTTACAGAATGAAGGTGTGTCCGGTGTTTAAAATATTAAATATGTCTCTGCTGATATTTCTTTATATTTTTCAAGGTTACTGTCTGCAATATTTTCTTGGAAGCTTTCTTGAATGCCGTATAAAAAGCAGATGGAGCAGTATATTAGTTACAATAGTATACGCCGTTTTTAAAATTATAATTTTCCTGGTAATGCCGCCGGGATATGAAAATTATAAGACTGCTATCGGGGGAGTTATAATATCTCTTGGTATTTCAGCAATTATTTCGCTTGGCTTTTATAAAGGCTTTCGTCCTGTTATGATTTTTTTAGTGGTCGCTTTTCAGGCAATATCCGACATCAGCCGATATTCCGCAGTTATTCCTTTAAGCGAGGCAGGCGGAAAATGGTCAGACTTGTTAATATCATGGGTGGAAAAGGGATATATTACATCTTTAAAGACCATTAATGTTACAGTATACGGAAGTATTATTTTGCAGCAGATTGTTCAATATTTTGTTATAGCTTTATTATTGTATCTGCCTATAAAAAATATTATTAACAATTTTCGGAATAAGGATTTTAAAATCAGCAGGACAGAGCTTATGTTTCTGCTCACTCCTGCGGCAACAGGCATGATGATATGTATACTTTTACGAATTATTATCGTTATTGTGGAGGATAGTGTTCAAAAAATGCTGTACGAAAAATATCCTGTTTTAATTGCAGTCATTCCCGCCATACTGCTTTTAGCTCTTCTTTCAATTTTATACGGCGTAAAGCTGTTTCAGGATATGATATGTCTGCACAGGGAAAGGAACGGAAAAATCATTCTTGAAAAACAGGTGGATAGCTTACAGGAACATATGAATGAAATGGAGCGCATTTATTCGGGTATCAGAAGCATGAAGCATGACATGAGCAATACGATTTATGTCATTCAGCAGCTTTCTGTCGAAAAAAATAACGAGTTACAAGCCTATCTCGGAGAGCTTAACAGTAATCTGAAAAAGCTTGAAATACGCTATAAAACGGGCAATACGGTGGTGGATACTCTGCTTAATATGAAATATCATGAGGCAAAGGAAAAGCTGCCCGATTTGGAAATAGACGCTGATAAGCTGTTGTTTCCGAACGATATGAAAATACACTGCTACGATATAGGCGTAATTATCGGAAATGCCGTTGATAATGCCATAGAAGCTTGTGTAAAGTTTAAAGAAAAGGATGAAAGCGCCGAAGCTTTTATCCGTTTAGGCTCGGTTCTGAAAGGAAATCTGCTGATACTTAAAGTTGAAAATAGCTTTGACGGACATTTAATAAAAAAGTCCCGGAACGAATTTCCCGAAACTGATAAGGAGGATAAAAAATCACATGGGATAGGTCTTGCTAATATAAAAATTACTGCAGAAAAGTATCAGGGAACAATGGATTTTAAAGTAAATGGCAATATGTTCATATTGTCAGTTATGATGAAAAATGAAAAAACGAAAGGAGAAAATTAATTATGGATATTATGGGAGTAAACCGTTCTTTGTCAGGTATATATCAGTATGCCGGCAGAACACAGAAAACAGCCACAAGCAGAACAAGTTTTACGGAGCAGTTGCAAAAAATGAGTGAGGCTGCGGATACATCAAAGGTGGAGGCTTATCAGGAGTATCTGAAATCAAAGTATGGTAATGTGAGAATCCAGAATATCGGAAAAGATCAGCAAAGTCTTGACAGGACAGGAAAAAGCATGAGCGGCAGTGATGTTGTAATCGCACCAAATATTCTAGAACAAATGGCAAATGAACCAGAAAAGGCAGCTTACTATGAGAGTAAAATAGATGATTTCTTTAATGCCACACCAAGGTTAAAGGCATCATTTGCAGCACAGGGGCTTGATTACCAGCCGTGCGGTGTAGTTGTCCATGAGGATGGAAGTGTTACTTATATTGGTGGTTGTGCAGATTCTCCGGAGCGTGTAGCAGAAGTAAACGCAATCAATAAGGCAAAGAGAGAAAAAGAAGTGGCACAGAGAAAAGCTAATCTGGAACGCAGCATTGAATCGGCAAAGGAACTGAAAGCACAGATGAAGATGATTTATAAACGTGAAAATTACCTTACAAATCAGTCGGCAGAATCAAGCTTGTTTACATATGCAGGAATACCAACAAATATAAGTTCTGCTATTGCAGCTTATAAAATGAACATAAACGGAGGTATTTTTTTAAATGATAGGTAAATTAGAAGGGTACTATTTAGCACAACAGTACAAAGAAAATATGTCGGTAAAGAAAAATGTAAACAGAAGTTTTTCTGAGCTTGTGGCTGCCAAGTCCGCAGAAGAAATTCAGGAAACAGGCATTAACGGAGTCGGAACAGAAAATTATATGGGCGAATCTTATCAGGAACGTCTGAATAAAATAACCGACCCTGTTGCCAAAAGTGCGTTTCAGCAGGCTTATGCAATGAAAATGGCAGGTTCTACGGATTATATTTCAAAATTAAGCAAGGAATACAGTACAGGAAAAGTAGGAGCAACCAACTTTGCCGACGCATTTTCTAAATATGAGGTTATAACTCATGTGGGAAACGCTAAGATTTCCGACAGAAACTGGCAGAGAAATGATTTTCCTTTCTGGAAGTATTTTGATAAAAATACAAGTGCGGACGCTTTAAACGACTGGAAGCCTGTGGGCGCAAATCCCTCTCAGCTTCGCAGTGATTTACAGAAAAATTATAGCAGTATTGGTCCGGGAAAAATTGCAGTTCTCGTACCAGACAGCTTACAGCAGAAAATGGATACAGACCCTGAATATGCAAAGCAAATTGTAGCAAAGCTGCAGGAATGGAAGGAGGATTATGATCGCTGGAATAATACAGTTGGAGCTTCTTATGGCTTTGATGTGGCGGAGCATCAGGCAAGTCAGAGTTATGTATTCGATCTTGATGAAAACGGAGATGTGCGTCATTGCACTGTTACCGGCGGAGGTGGAAGGCTTACCGGTCCTACCAAAGAGGAACAGGAACAGTTTGAGGCGGAGCAGGCGGCAAAACGTAAACGAAGAGCAGAATATAAAGAATTTATAGAGGAATGCTCTCTGAAACGGGCTGAAGCGGAGCAGGAATCAAATAAAAAATATTTTATTGCCGCTATGGTTAAAGACACTGTTTCAGTATTGGATTACGGTAAAGGTTTTACGGATATGACAAATATTTTTAACATAACACGAATGATAAAAGGTTTATTTTGATATTATTTGAGGAGAGATTTTTATGAGTATAGTAAATAACAATTACAAGACAATGTCTCAGTGTTCGGGTCGTAAAAACAGTTACGGCGTTGAGGGAATGTGCGCAACATGCAGAAATGGGGATTGGAAAAAAATCGTTCCCGTGTCTGACGAAATGAAGCAGCATGTTTTAGAGGACGTGAAAAAAGGATATTATAAATATAATGGTATGTCCGGAGATAACGAAGCAGAATGGGACGCTTATTACCGCAAAAATAACGAATATTTAAAAACGCTGAAAAAAGAGGACCGTTTGTCTGCAAACTGGACATTAAATCAACTTCATCTGGAAATCGGAAGGGCTGTTTCAAGTGCAATCAAAGAAAAAATGCCAGATTGGAAACATGGCGATCCTGTTTCACATAAGCTGCTTGACGAAATTTTTGCAGACGAAAAAATCACCTCTCTTGTCAACGGCAAATCGGATACGTCTAAAAACTCAGGGAAGGACAGTATAGAAATATCCCCGGAATATAAATTGTGGTTAGAGGAAAACGGTAAGCAGACTCAGGAAACAGCTGAAGAAGTACCGGAAATTTCGGAGAGTGAGGGCGGGAAGGTTGCCGTAAACGTAGGAAAGCGTATGCGTCAGATAGCCGCCGCTGCTGACCGTAGTCAGCTTCAGCAGGTTATGGAGCTGCTGAAGGTCGATATGGCTGACTGCAAGGCTGGACTTGAAAAGGGCTGGTGCGACGAATCGGAAATAGCTAAGGTGGAATCGCTTATAGCAAGAGTAAAAGAAAAAATGAGCCAGGTTCCTCAAAACGCTGATAATGAAAATACAGGGGGTCTGGACGCCTTTGCTATTGCTTCTTTGATGTAGTAAAAAATTGTATTAAAAAGCAGTTCGTGTGTTTAATTTAAAATAATTCCGTCGATATATATTACAGAATAATGTAATGTATAGAATACTCGCAGACTTTGCGACAGTATTTTTAAAGGGAGGATTATTTATGGATTTTATGAAAATAGGTCTTATTACCAATTATGCAAAAACTATAAAACGTAAATATGACTGGAATAAAAAGAAAAAAGAAAATGATTTTCAATCGCAGTCTAAAAAAACCGAACTGGAAAGAAAGAACGATATATTCAAAGCAGATTATAAAAGAATGCAGGAAAATAGTAATGAAGATAAAGCGCTTCAGAGCATACATTCAAAAATAAACGCAGGAGCTAATCTTACATATTCTGAAATGAGGTATCTTCAGCAAAAAGACCCGGCTCTTTATCAGAAGCTCAAAAGCCGTGAAATGGAGCTTAAAAATTATGAACGTGATTTAAAACGCTGTAAGACCAAGGAAGAAGTAGAACGGCTTAAGATGACGAAGCTGAGCGAAGCTCTTATTCGTATTAAGGCAAATAAAGGCAGCGCTCAGGAGGAATTGAAAAAATTAGAGGAATTTAAAAAAATAGAAGCCAAGTTTGCAAAAGACGGCGAATTTTCTAAGCTTCCTACTGAGAATGAAGTACATCAGGCGGAAAAGCAGGAGACTGACTCGAAAAAAGCTGAAATAGAAAAGCTTTATGATGAAATTCAAAAATATGCTCATATTGAAACGGAAAATAATACCGTATCGGAATCTGAATTTGTTTCCTATGAGGAATCCTTTGAAGGCGAAAATTCTCCAAAGGTCTATGAGAAAGATATTTCTGCTGAAACCGAAATAAAAAATAGTAATGTTCAAAAAGTTAAAAGGGCAAAAGCTAAGGCAGCTTATATTGAATCGGAAAACAGTTATAAGGCTGCTTCTGCGATATATATTGCCGAAAATCCTTTTAAAGGAAAATTGAGAGAATGATTTTTTAATTAAGCCACTATTCTCCAAGAATTTTGTTGAAAATCTTTGGGAAATATTGTTTTGATAATTTCTTGACAAATATTGCCTATAATGCTATAATGTTTACTGGATTGATTATGATATCAAGGAAAGGAATATTATAAAATGAAGAAATTAACATTAATTATTGCAGTTGCGATGTTTATGAGTTTTACTGGCTGCGGGTCGTCATCTGAAAGCAGCAAAACAGCCGAAAATGAAACAGAGCAGACGACAATCGTTGAAACAACAGAATCGGAAACAGAAACAGAAACGGAGGCTGAAACTTCAGCTGAAAGCGATGAAAGTTCAGTTCTGACTGCTGAACTGAAAGAATTTACTCCGGTCGAAGGTTTAAGCAAAAATTATGCAGACCTTGAAAAAAGATGCTTTGCGTATAATGGTAAAATTTATACTCTTGGTGAAAACACCTTGCAGGATCTTGTTGACGATGGAATACCGTTTGAAAAAAATGAATTGAATAATATCGGCAATAATGTAAATAAAAATTACGAAACTGCAAGATATACTGCCAGAATCAACGATTTTGTCACTATGCAGTTTACTTTTATTAATACTACCGACACAAATATTACTGAAGCGGAATGCCTGCTCTGTAATGTAAGATTGTACACCCTCTATGTTCCTCAGTCGGATTATGAAGACAGTATGAACGAATCTATTATAAATAACCTCAATGATGCGTCAGATCATGTTTGCTTTTCGTTTCCGCTGACTCTTACAAAGGATCAGCTTCTGGAAAATAACGGCGATGCTACCGAGATCACCGATACGAATTATGTAAAGTATCTGGTCGATTCGGAGGTTTATATGGGCAGCAGCGGTTATACGTTTGAATTTGACAAAACCACAAATCAGTTTAAAGAAGTAAATATTTCATGGCTGCCTTGAAAAAAATGTAATACATATAAAAATACCGCTCAAGAAAAATTCTTGAGCGGTATTTTTTAATATTCGATTTTTTTATCTATATATGCGACCAGTTCTTCGATTTTAACTCTTTCCTGTTCCATAGTATCTCTGTCACGGACTGTAACACAGCCGTCCTTTTCGAGCGTATCGAAATCATATGTTATGCAGAAAGGAGTACCGATCTCGTCCTGACGGCGATATCTTTTTCCAATAGTTCCGGCTTCGTCAAATGTTACCATAAACTTCTTTGAAAGCATTTCATATACCTCTTCAGCTTTCGGGGTAAGCTTTTTGACAAGAGGAAGAACAGCAGCCTTATACGGCGCTAAAGCAGGGTGCAGACGCATGACCGTTCTTATGTCTTTCTTTTCGTTTCCGTTTTTGTCGGTGGTTACAAGCTCTTCTTCGTCATAAGCCTCTGTTACAATTGACAGGAAAAGTCTTTCCACGCCAAGCGAAGGCTCGATAACATAGGGGATATACTTTTCATTTGTTTCGGGATCAAAATATTCAAGAGATTTTCCACTTGTATTTACATGCTGAGTAAGATCATAATCGGTTCTGTCCGCAACGCCCCAAAGCTCGCCCCAGCCGAATGGGAACAGGTACTCAAAATCGGTAGTAGCCTTTGAATAGAAGCAAAGCTCTTCTGCGGAATGGTCTCTCAGACGCAGATTTTCTTCTTTAAGTCCCAGACCTGTTAAAAAGTCTTTGCAGAAGCTTCTCCAATAGCTGAACCATTCAAGGTCTGTACCGGGCTTGCAGAAAAATTCAAGCTCCATCTGTTCAAATTCACGAACACGGAAAATAAAGTTGCCGGGAGTGATTTCATTTCTGAATGATTTGCCTATCTGAGCAACGCCGAAAGGAACTTTTTTTCTTGTTGTACGCTGAATATTTCCGAAGTTTACAAAAATACCCTGAGCTGTTTCAGGACGCAGATAAAGCTCGGATTTCGTGTCTTCCGTTACGCCCTGGAAAGTCTTGAACATAAGATTGAACTGTCTTATATCTGTAAAATCAGCTTTTCCGCAGTTAGGGCATACTATATTGTGCTCACGGATATATTCTGTCATCTGTTCATTGGTCCAACCGGCAACATTAGTACCGTCAAAATCTTCAATAAGATTATCCGCTCTGTGACGTGTCTTGCATTCCTTGCAGTCCATAAGCGGATCGGAAAAGCCGCCGATATGACCGGAAGCCACCCATGTCTGAGGATTCATAAGTATTGCGCTGTCAAGACCTACATTATATTTGTTTTCCTGAACAAATTTTTTAAGCCAAGCTTTTTTTATATTGTTTTTAAGTTCGACCCCAAGAGGACCGTAATCCCATGTATTGGCAAGACCACCATAAATTTCCGAACCAGGGTATACGTAACCCTTTGATTTGCAAAGGTCAACAATTTTATCCATAGATTTTTCTTTATTATTCATCGTCATATTCCTCACTTAAATTTAATTACGGGATAATACCGCAAGCTTCTCTTTAATTTATTTTACACCAATTTCCGAAAAAAGTCAACACTGAGAAAATCTTCCCTGAAAATAATTTTATTTGCATTTTACAAAGTATTGTGTTATAATAATAACAATTTCAATTTTGAAGAAAGGCAAAAAAATTATGGCTACTTACTCTCTCGGTATAGATGTCGGCTCAACGACAGTAAAAACCGTTATTATTGACAATGAAAATCGTATCATCCATTCTGAATATCAGCGCCACTTTTCAAAGGTAAAAGACGCAGTAAAGGCTCAGTTAGAGGATATAGAAAAAAAATATCCCCAGGACGAATTTAAGCTTTGCATGACAGGCTCGGCAGGACTGGGTCTTGCTACCGGTGCAAAGATTCCATTTGTACAAGAGGTAAACTCAGCTTTTATAGCCGTCAAGGAACGTTTTCCCGATGCCGACGCAGTTATAGAGCTGGGCGGCGAGGACGCTAAAATAATATTTCTTACCGGCGGCGTTGAACAGCGTATGAACGGTTCCTGCGCCGGAGGTACGGGGGCATTTATCGACCAGATGGCAACCCTTCTGGGAGTATCAGTAAACGATATGGATAATATGTCCTTGAGGGCGGAAAAAATTTATCCTATTGCTTCAAGATGCGGAGTGTTTGCTAAATCTGATATACAGCCGCTTCTGAATCAGGGGGCTAACCGTGAGGATATCTGCGCCAGTATTTTTCAGGCAGTAGTGGATCAGACCGTCTCTGGTCTTGCTCAGGGCAGAACTATTGAAGGAAAGGTACTTTTTCTGGGCGGTCCGCTTTCATTTTTAAAAGGCCTCCGTCATGCTTTTGTGCAGACATTGAAGCTTACGGAAAACGAAACGGCAATATTTCCTGAGGAAGCTCCTGTTTTTGTCGCATTGGGCTGCGCTTTGTTTTCGTCAAAAAGTCATGACAGTTTTAAATAATCCCGGATAATAGAAAAAATCGAAAATGCCGAAAACGGCAGCGGTATCGTCACCGGCAAGCCTCTTTTCAGCTCGAAGCAGGAATATGAGGAATTTATAGTAAGACATAAAAAATGTGATTTAAAATATGCTGACCTTTACAAATACAAGGGAAAGGCTTATCTTGGTATAGACGCAGGCTCTACTACTACAAAACTTATTCTTATTACTGAGGACTGCCGTATATTATACCATCACTATTCGTCTAACAAGGGACAGCCCCTTGACAGGATAGCCGATAAGCTAAAGCATATTTACAGCGAGATGAATCCTGATATAACAATTGCCGGAGCTGCCGTTACAGGCTATGGCGAGGATCTGATAAAAGCTGGGCTTTCAATAGATTTCGGCATAGTTGAAACGGTTGCGCATTTTAAAGCAGCGTCATATTTCTGCCCCGAGGTGGATTTTATTATAGATATAGGCGGGCAGGATATAAAATGCTTTAAAATAAAAAATCACAGCATTGATTCTATTATGTTAAACGAGGCATGCTCTTCCGGCTGTGGCTCGTTTATACAGACCTTTGCTCTTGCACTGGGATACGACATAGCGGATTTTGCGGCGTTGGGACTTATGGCGGAGCACCCTGTAGACCTGGGCTCACGCTGTACGGTATTTATGAACAGCAGCGTAAAACAGGCACAAAAGGACGGAGCTTCTGTTGAAGATATTTCCGCAGGACTTTCCTCGTCAATTATAAAAAATGCGGTATACAAGGTAATAAGAGCAAAATCTCCCGAAGAGCTGGGAAAAAATATTGTTGTTCAGGGCGGAACATTCCTTAATGACGCTGTGCTGAGAGCCTTTGAAATGGAAATGGGAAGAGATGTTATAAGACCGGCTATATCGGGACTTATGGGAGCATTTGGCGCTGCACTTTATGCCAAAGAAAAATCAGCTGGAGAGTCGTCCATAATTTCAAAAGAAGATTTAGAACACTTTCATTATACTTCAAAATCAGCTCAGTGTGGCGGCTGTACCGCAAAATGCGGACTTAATATCATTACCTTTGCCGACGGAGGAAAATTTATTTCCGGCAACAGATGTGAAAGAGGCGCAGGCAAAAAAATCGACAAGGATAACGAAAGCATATATGATTTCAAATATAATCTCCTGCTTGAAATGGCAGAATCCCACATTGAAAATCCCATTGCCACAGTGGGAATACCTATGGCTCTGAATTTTTACGAGCTTCTGCCGTTCTGGAAAACATTGTTTAACGAGGTGGGAATGGACGTTGTCATTTCAGATGAAAGCTCAAGGGAAATATATTATCTGGGTCAGCATACTATACCTTCCGATACGGTATGCTATCCGGCAAAGCTTGCTCACGGTCATATCGAAAGTCTGCTTAATAAATATGTGGATTTTATATTCTATCCATGCATGAGCTATAATATAGATGAGGGCGAAAGCGATAATCATTTCAACTGTCCTGTTGTCGCTTATTATCCCGAACTTCTGATTGCAAATAATTCAAGGCTTACTGCTGATAATTTTATATATCCCTATATAGATTTAAACCGTGAAAAGCATGTTCTTTCAGTAATGTATGATTTGCTGAAAAAATACGGAATAACAAAATCAAAAGTAAAATCCGCCCTGAAAAAGGCTTATAAAAGTCTTGCCGATTACAGAAATGAGATTTTCAATAAGGGAAATCAGATAATTTCAAGGGCAAGAGAAAATAATCAGAAAATAATCGTTCTTTCAGGACGTCCCTATCATGTGGATAAGGAAATAAATCACGGCATACAAAAGCTTATTACAAGTCTTGATATGGCAGTGGTTTCTGAGGACGCCGTTTTCCAGTACGGGCATTATCCTCATCCGAACGTACTCAATCAGTGGAGCTATCATGCAAGGCTTTACCGTGCGGCTCAGTATGTTACTACTCAGCCGGATATGCAGCTTGTTCAGCTTGTATCCTTCGGCTGTGGAATAGACGCTATTACTACTGATGAGGTACGAGAAATACTGGAATCTAACGGAAAGCTTTATACTCAGCTTAAAATTGATGAAATAAATAATCTGGGAGCGGCGAAAATAAGACTCAGAAGTCTTGTGGCTGCAATGGAAGATAAATAAGGAGGCATTTAAAGATGAATTACCCTGTGTTTAAGGACGAAATGAAATCGGAGTATAAAATTCTTGTGCCGGATATGCTTCCTGTTCATTTTAAAATTATTATCGGCATACTTGAAAAGTATGGTTATCATGTAGAACTGCTTCAGACGTCCACCAGAGAGGTGGTGGACGAGGGACTGAAAAACGTCCACAATGATACCTGTTATCCGGCTTTGCTTGTTATTGGGCAGTTTATAAACGCTTTGAAAAGCGGTAAATATGACGTAAATAAAACGGCTCTTATGCTTACCCAGACAGGCGGCGGCTGCCGTGCTTCAAATTATATCCATCTTTTAAGAAAGGCTCTCAGAAAGGAATTTCCCCAAGTGCCTGTTATTTCCCTGAATCTGAGCGGATTGGAAAAGGGGAACGGATTGTCCCTCAGCCTTCCTATGCTTGCAAAGGTAGGGGTAGCGGTATTTTACGGAGATCTTCTGATGTCGCTGTATAATCAGTGCAAGCCATATGAGATAAATGAAGGGGATACTGAAGCGGTCAGAGAAAAATGGCAGAAAAGGCTTATACCGATTTTTGATAAAAGGGAATTTCTTAAAGTAAATAAATACTGCAAAATGATACTGGACGACTTTGCGGCTATAAAACGCAGAAAGGAAAAGAAAATACGGGTAGGCATTGTGGGAGAAATATATGTAAAATATTCGCCCCTTGCAAATAATCATCTTGAGGAATTTCTTTTATCGGAGGGTTGTGAACCGATAGTGCCTGCCCTTATGGAATTTGTTATGTATTGCCTTGCAGGAACTGTTGCTGACAGCAAGCTTTATCAGTTTAAAAATAAGGGTACTATGGTAAGCAGTATCGGTTATAAGCTGCTTCACAGCTTCCAGAAAAAGTTTATAAAGGCTATCAACGAACACGGAGAATTTGAACCGCCACATGATTTTGACCATATAAGAAAGCTGGCGGATAAATATATAAGTCAGGGAGTAAATATGGGAGAGGGTTGGCTTATTCCTGCTGAAATGGCGGCTCTTGCCGAGACTGGTACGGAAAATATTATATGTACTCAACCCTTTGGCTGTCTGCCAAACCATATTGTTGCAAAGGGTATGTCGAGAATTATCAAGCAGGCTTATCCCGGTGCGAATATTGTCGCTATAGATTACGACCCGGGCGCTACAAAGGTAAATCAGGAAAACAGAATAAAGCTTATGCTTGCTAATGCAAAAAGATAAATTTGCTATTGACACATCAGCATTACTGTGATACAATAATATTAATAATAATTAATAATAACGTTTTCGGGGCAGGGTGATAATTCCCTACCGGCAGTAAAAGTCTGCAAGCCTTTGGCACGATACGGCTAAATTCCGTAACCGACGGTTAAAGTCCGGATGAAAGAAAACATTTAACATTATTTGTGTTATATATCTAAAGCCCCGTTTTATTTAAAACGGGGCTTTATTTGTGTTAGGAGATGATAGAATTGACAGCAGAAGAATATATGAAAATTGCCGTTGAAGAAGCTGAAAAGGGTATGGGATTTGTAAATCCTAATCCAATGGTAGGAGCGGTTATTGTAAAAAATGATAAAATTATCTCAAAGGATTATCATCATAAATATGGAGAACCTCACGCTGAAAGAAATGCAATTGAAAACTGTAAGGAGGATATGACCGGAGCAGAGCTTTATGTTACTCTGGAACCTTGCTGTCATCAGGGACAGACTCCGCCCTGTACCGACATTATTATAGAAAGCGGTATAAAAAAGGTCTATATCGGCTCGGACGACCCTAATCCCCTTGTTGCAGGAAAGGGAATTGAGATACTGCGCAGCCATGAAATAGAGGTCGTGACCGGAGTTTTAAAGGAAGAATGTGACAAATTAAACAAGCCGTTTTTCCATTATATTACTCACGGTACGCCTTATGTAGTAATGAAATACGCTATGACAGCCGATGGAAAAATTGCCTCTTATACCGGCGAATCAAAATGGATATCAAACGAGCTTTCAAGAAAGGACGTGCAAAAAAGCCGTCTGAGATATTCGGGTATTATGGTGGGAATAAACACGGTTTTAGAGGACGACCCTAGACTTACCTGCCGTCTTGAAAACGGTAGAAATCCTTATCGTATAATATGCGACAGCTCGCTCAGGATACCGCTGAACTGCGGAATAATACAGTCGGCAAGAAAAATTCCCACCATAATGGCGTGTACCGAAAAATCCGGTGTGAAAAAACCAAAATTTTTTGAGAGAATGGGCGTGGAGGTAATATGTACCTCCTCCGACCAAGGGCATGTTAATTTAAAGGAGCTTATGAAAAAGCTTGGCGAAAAAAATATTGACAGCATTCTTTTAGAGGGCGGAAGCGAACTTAATTTCAGTGCGCTGGAAAAGGGTATCGTAAATCGTATACAGGCTTACATTTCACCGAAGATACTGGGAGGCGGAACAGCTTCGTCGCCTGTTTGCGGAATGGGCTTTAACTCGCCTGATAACGCCGTAAAATTAAGTAATCCCAAGATAACTCGTTTTGATGACGACGTTCTTCTGGAATGGGAGGTTCTGTAAATGTTTACGGGAATAATCGAGGAGATCGGAACGATAGTTTCTGTAAGTCATACTCCACGTGAAGCCAGAATTGTTGTAAACGCAAAAAAAATTTTTTCCGATTTAAGTCTTGGTGACAGTGTAGCGGTAAACGGCGTATGCCTTACAGCTTCGGATATTTCGGGAGATACCTTTACTGCAGATGTAATGAACGAAACCTTTTCAAGAAGCTCTCTTTCTGAACTTACCTCCGGAAACCATGTAAACCTTGAAAGAGCAATGGCTGCAAACGGACGATTCGGAGGTCATATTGTTGCAGGACATGTGGACGGAACAGGTATTATTACAGATATTAAAAAGGACGATAACGCTATCTGGTATACCATAAAAGCAGACGATGAAATTTTAAAATATATCATAGAAAAAGGCTCTGTCGCTATTGACGGAATAAGCCTTACCGTTGCAAGTATTACCGACCATAGCTTCAGCGTTTCAATAATTCCTCATACGGCAAAGGAAACTATACTTTCGGAAAAGGCTGTGGGGGATAAGGTGAATCTTGAAAACGATATGATTGGAAAATATGTTGAAAAGCTTCTGGGAATAAATAAAAATAATGATAAAAGCAAAATAACAAAGGATTTTCTTTCTGCAAATGGATTTATTTAGTATATCTATTTAGAATATCTGGGAGACTTTAGCTATGGATGTTGATGTAATTATTACAGATGATGATACTATGACGATCAATAATAATAAAAAAAGAGGTATTAAGGATAAGGCAATAGTTGCGTTGATTGTTTTAATAATATTTCTTATAATAACTGTAATTAAGTCAGATGAAATTAAATTTGTAGGTTGGTTTATGATTTTGGAAATTGCTGTTTTTGCTTTTGTATTTATTTTATTTTTGATCGATTACTTTTTTCAGTGCAAGGTTTTTATTGAAGTATCAGATGAGAGGCTTCTACTGAGAAAATACGGTAAAAAAACTATTAAAATCTGCTCTGGCGATATAATAGAAATAAATTTCAGAGAAGTTGACAGCAGCGGAAATGATCCTGTTTATTACATGCTTATACTTAAGTACGGAAAACATAAAAAATATAAATTGCCTTTATCCGGACCATTGGAAATAGGTAAAATTGAAAAATTCTTTATACAGTATTGTAATAAAAGAAATATTATGGTAAAAAATGGCTAGCGAATAATATTGTTATATAGGAGAACGCATATGAATAAATTTAATACCATTGAAGAAGCTCTTGAGGATTTAAGACAGGGAAAGCTTATTATGGTTACAGACGACGAGGACCGTGAAAATGAAGGGGATCTTATCTGTGCCGCAGAATTTGCAACTACTGAAAATGTGAATTTTATGGCTGT
This sequence comes from uncultured Ruminococcus sp., assembly GCA_947178195.1. Lineage (GTDB taxonomy): Bacteria > Bacillota > Clostridia > Oscillospirales > Ruminococcaceae > Porcipelethomonas. The sequence goes on along the minus strand of CAMWXM010000001.1, from coordinate 11,050 downwards.
TCACGCAAAGGGACTTATTTGCATGCCCATGAGCTATGAATATATAAAAAAGCTGCGTCTGCCCCAGATGGTAGACGATAATACAGACAATCATGAAACCGCCTTTACCGTTTCTATTGACCATGTTGAAACTACAACGGGAATATCTGCGGCAGAGCGTTCGATTACAGCCATGAAATGCGTGTCGGATAACGTTAAGCCAGAAGATTTCAGACGACCCGGACACATGTTCCCGCTGCTGGCAAAGAAAAACGGTGTTCTGGAAAGAAATGGTCATACGGAAGCTACCGTAGACCTTTTAAGACTGGCAGGACTTAAAACCTGCGGATTATGCTGTGAAATAATGAGCGATGACGGAACTATGATGAGAACTCCGGAGCTTATGAAAATGGCTGAAAAGTACAATTTGAAATTTATTACCATAAAAGCCCTTCAGAATTACAGAAAGGTACATGATGAACTGGTCGAATGTGTTGCCGTTACCAAAATGCCAACAAAATACGGCAAATTTATGGCAAAGGCGTATGTGAATCTTTTAAACGGTGAGCATCATGTTGCATTGGTAAAGGGTGACATCGGAGACGGTGAGGATGTTTTGTGTCGTGTCCATTCCGAATGCCTGACGGGAGATGCCTTTGGCTCAATGAAATGTGATTGCGGTCAGCAGCTTGCTTCGGCTATGACCCAGATAGAAAAAGAGGGCAGGGGTATCCTGCTTTACCTTCGTCAGGAGGGCAGGGGAATAGGACTTGTAAACAAGCTTAAAGCCTATGAATTGCAGGATAGGGGAATGGATACCGTTGAAGCCAATCTTGCTTTAGGTTTCGGTGAGGATATGAGAGAATATTATATAGGAGCGCAGATACTTCGTGATCTGGGAGTAAAGTCCCTGCGGCTGCTTACAAACAATCCTCTTAAAATAGAAGGCTTGTCCGACTTCGGACTGGAAATAAAGGAGCGTGTGCCTATCCAGATGGAGGCTACGGCTTACGACGAATTTTATCTGAAAACAAAACAGCATAAAATGGGTCATATTTTAAATTATGATAAAGGAGAATGAAAAAATGAAAGTATTTGAAGGAAATGTTGTATCGGAAAATATAAAAATCGGCATTGTTGCAGCAAGATTTAACGAATTTATTACCTCGAAGCTTGTTGGTGGCGCTCTGGACGGACTTAAAAGACATGGCGTAGACGAAAATAATATTGATGTGGCATGGGTACCGGGAGCATTTGAAATACCTTTTATTGCAAAAAAAATGGCGGCAAGCGGAAAATATGACGCTGTAATATGCGTAGGAGCTGTCATAAGAGGTTCGACCTCCCATTATGACTATGTTTGCAGTGAGGTTTCAAAAGGTATTGCGAACGTTTCATTAAATGCAGATATTCCTGTGATGTTCGGAGTGCTTACTACCGAAAATATCGAACAGGCTATTGAAAGAGCAGGCACAAAAGCAGGAAACAAGGGTTATGACTGCGCACTGGGAGCAATAGAAATGGTAAATCTCATCAGGGAGATCGAAAAATAATGGCGAATATTATTCTCGATTTTGACGGCACTATCCATGATTGCGCAAAAATTTATGTTCCCGCTTTTCGTATCGGTTATAAATATCTGACGGATAATAAGCTTATGGAATACAGAGAATATTCCGATGAAGAAATTATAAGCTATCTCGGGTATTCGCCGAAAGCAATGTGGGATGCGTTTGCGCCGCAGCTTGATGAAAGTGAGAAGAAAAAGGTCACGGAAATGGTGTCCGACCAAATGGAGCTTATGACCAAAAACGGCAAAGCAGTATTATATTCAGGGGCTGAAAATTCTTTACAGAGGCTATCGGACAGCGGACACAGGCTGATATTTTTAAGCAACTGCCTTCATCGTTATATGGAGCTTCACAGAAAGGCTCACGACCTTGACAGATTTTACAGCGATTATTTCTGCTCTGAAGATTTTGACTATATCCCGAAGCCGGAAATTTTTGAATTTATAAGAAAAAAATACGGCGGCGAATATATTATTGTGGGGGACAGGTATTTCGACCTTGAAACGGCATGGAAGCACAGTTTAAGATCTGTAGGCTGTACATACGGCTATTGCAGAGAGCATGAATTGGATAAGGCTGATATTTTAATATCGGATATATCTCAGCTTCCCGACGCTGTTGGCAAAATTTTAAAATAAAACTTGATTGGAGAAAAATTTTAATGATTACAGTTTCAGACGTTAGCATGCAGTTCGGCGGTTCTGTCCTTTTTAAGAATGTCAATTTAAAATTTACCGGTGGAAACTGCTACGGCATTATCGGCGCAAACGGAGCGGGAAAATCGACCTTTCTGCGAATACTCTGCGGCGACCTCGAACCCACTACAGGTGAAGTTGCGATACAGAAGGATACTCGTCTTTCGGTGCTTAAACAAGACCATTTTGCCTTTGAGGAATTTACCGTTTTGGATACGGTGATAATGGGAAATGCCAGACTTTATGAAATAATGAAGCAAAAGGACGAATTATATGCAAAGGAGGATTTCTCCGAGGAGGACGGGGTTTTAGCCTCTGAGCTGGAAGCGGAATTTGCCGAATTAAACGGCTGGGAGGCGGAATCGGACGCTTCTAAGCTTATACAGGGACTGGGAATTTCAGAGGAACTGCTTTATTCTCAGATGTCGGCTCTTTCGGGCAACGAAAAGGTAAAGGTGTTGCTGGCACAGGCTCTTTTCGGAAATCCCGATATTATACTTTTGGACGAGCCTACCAACCATCTGGATATAGAAGCGGTAAGATGGCTGGAAGATTTTCTTGCTGAATATTTCGGTACAGTCCTTGTGGTATCTCACGACAGACACTTTTTAAACAATGTCTGCACCCATATTGTTGATATAGACTATACAAAGATAAAAATGTATGTGGGTAACTATGAATTCTGGTATGAATCAAGTCAGCTTATCCAGCGTATGATAAAACAGCAGAATAAGAAAACCGAAGAAAAAATAAAGGAGCTTAAAACCTTTATTGAGCGTTTTTCGGCAAATAAATCAAAATCCCGTCAGGCAACCTCCAGAAGAAAGCTGCTTGATAATCTGACGGTAGAGGAAATGCCTGCTTCCAGCAGAAAATATCCTTTTATTGGTTTTTCTCCAGATAGAGAGCTTGGAAAAGAGATACTTTCAGTAAACGGCATTTCCAAAACGGTGGACGGCGAAAAAATTCTGAATAATATTAATTTTACTCTTGGCAGAACCGACAAGGTGGCATTTATAAGCGAAAGCGAACAGGCGATAACCATGCTTTTTAAAATTTTGATGGAAGAGGAACAGCCTGACCAGGGAACCTTTAAATGGGGCGTTTCAACCTCTGCTTCCTATCTGCCTGTTGACAACAACAGCTTTTTTGAAGGCTGTGAATTGTCTATTATCGACTGGATGAGGCAGTATTCATCTGATGAAACAGATACTTATCTCAGAGGCTTTCTGGGAAGAATGCTTTTTTCGGGAGACGATGTTTATAAGACGGTAAACGTACTTTCGGGCGGCGAAAAGGTAAGATGTATGTTTTCAAGAATGATGCTTTTCGGCTCTAATGTGCTTATTCTTGACCGGCCTACAAACCATCTTGACCTTGAAAGTATTACCGCCGTAAATAACGGTCTTGTAAGCTTCAAAGGGGTCATTCTCCTTGCTTCTCACGACCATGAGATCATGCAGACGGTGGCAAACCGTATCATAGAAATAACTCCCGACGGCTGTATAGATCGACAGGGCACATACGAAGAATTTCTCGAGTTCAAAAAGAATAATAATTAAGGAGTAACAGCTATGTTTGCATTAATAGGACACCCATTGGGACACTCAATGTCTCCTTTTATACACAAAAAATTATTTGAAATTTCCGGCAGGCAGGAAGCATATGAGCTTTGTGAAATAAAGCCAGAAGAGCTTAAATCAAGGCTGCCGGAGGTGATACAGACTTATGACGGACTTAATGTTACCATTCCACATAAAATGCAGGTAATAGATTTTCTCGATAAGCTGGATATAAGTGCGGCAAAATACAATTCCGTTAATTGTATCGCCAAGGAAAATGGAAAAATCGTTGGCTATAATACCGACTGTATCGGTTTTCTGCGTTCTGTTCCTGAAAAGGCTCTGGGCGGAAAATTTCTGCTTGCCGGCTGCGGCGGAGTAGGAAGAATGATGGCTTTGGAGGCTGCGGATCACGGCGGAGATATCACTATCGCTATTCGTGAAAGCGATAGTGATATGGCAAAAGGACTTGCAGGAGAAATAAACGAAAAATTTTTCGATGTCCACGTTAAAATAGTTTTATTAAGTGAAATCACGGGAAATTATGACCTTTTGGTAAATTCAACACCGGTAGGCATGTACCCGAATATAGACGCTTGTCCTGTTTCAGAAGAGGTGATTTCACGCTGTGAAAATATTTTTGATGCAATTTACAATCCCAATGAAACGGTATTGATAAAAACAGCGAAAAAATTAAATAAAAATGCGACAGGCGGAATGCGTATGCTTGTTTTACAGGCAGTTGCGGCTCATGAAATATGGTACGGCGCAAAATTTGATGAGGAACAGACGGATAAAATAATATCGGAGGTATCTGCCGAGGTCGAGAAGAATTTTTAGGGAGGAATTATGGCAATTTTTTTATGCGGATTTATGGGCTGCGGCAAATCCACCGTTTCTGTAACTCTTGCAAAGCAAATGGGTTGCGCATACTGCGACACTGATTCATTGATAGTAAAAAATGAGGGAATGGATATTCCCGAGATATTTGAAAAAAAAGGCGAAGAATATTTTCGTCAGGCGGAAAGCAGGCTTATTACCGAGCTTGCGAAATATAAGGGGATAGTTTCCTGCGGCGGCGGCACTATGCTCAATGAAAAGAATGCTGAAAATGCAAGGAAAAACGGAACGGTGGTATTTATAAACGTTCCTTTTGAGGTATGCTATGAAAGAATAGCAGGAGACCCGAACCGCCCTGTAATAGCCTCCAAAACCAAAGAGCAGGTAAAGGAAATATTCGACCAGAGATATGAAAAATATAAAAAAAATTCCGATTACTGTATTGAAGCGACAGGTTCGCCTATGGAAGTAGCTAAGCTTATTATAAAAACAATTTCCTTGAAATAAGAGAGTATAATTATGAAAATTTATAACGTTGTAATAAATACTATGGATAACAGAAATGTTATAAACAGCGGTTGGGTAGAAGTAGAAAATGGCAGGATAACAGCCGTTGAAGAGGGTAAGCCGGAAACGATCTCAGAAACTGATATTGACGGCAAAGGAAAGCTGCTTATGCCGGGCTTTATCGACGCTCATACTCATCTCGGAATTATTGAAAACGGAATAGATTTTGAGGGGGATGACTGCAATGAAGCTACCGACCCTTTTACACCTCAGCTTCGTACTATCGATGGAATAAATCCCCTTGACAGATGCTTTGAGGAAGCATATATGCGTGGGATAACAACGGCTGTCATCGCTCCGGGAAGCGCAAATCCATGCGGCGGAGAAATAATTGCTGCTAAGACCTTTGGCAGAAGAATAGACGATATGCTGATAAAAAAAGTCGGAATAAAATTTGCTCTCGGAGAAAATCCGAAAAATGTCTATAATGACAGAGACGAAGCGCCTGTTACGAGAATGGCAACGGCGGCTATTATAAGGGAGGGTCTTTTCAAGGCGAAAAAATACCTTGAGGATATGTCAGATTATGAAAGCGACAGGGAAAATAACGACTGTCCGGAATTTGATATAAAAAGTCACGCTCTTATCCCACTGCTGAAAGGGGAAATTTCCGCTCATTTTCATTGTCACCGCAGCGATGATATATTTACTGCAATACGCATTGCAAAGGAATTTAAATTAAAGCTTACCCTTATTCATGCCACTGAGGGACATCTTATTGCGGATATTTTAGGAAAAGAAAATGCTTCAGCAGTTTCAGGACCGATAATATGCGACAGATGCAAGCCGGAAATGAGGGGACTGGAGCTTAAAAACACAGCCTGTCTTATGAACAACAGAGTAAATACAAGCATCTGTACTGACCACCCGGTAATACCTGTGCAGTACCTTCCTACATCAGCAGCAATGGCGATAAAGGGAGGACTTTCAAAGCAGCAGGCTCTGGAAGCGATCACCATAAATGCAGCCGAAACGGTTGGAATAGCGGATATAATCGGCTCTGTTACCGTGGGCAAGGAAGCAGATCTCCAGCTTTATTCATCTGAACCGCTGGAGCTTTTAAGCGAACCGGATATGGTCATGATAAATGGTAAAATAGTTAAGGGAGAATATAAATGCGTGAAATAAACGTTAAAGAAATTGAAAATACAGTCAGAGACCTGTGTATTCAGGCGAATATTTTTTTGCCTGAAAGTCTTGAAAAAAAAATAGAGTGCTGTGCTCAGATGGAAGAATCCCCAGTAGGAAAAGCGGTATTTGACGACCTGAAATCAAATATAAAAGCGGCAAAATCAGAAAATATTCCTATATGTCAGGATACGGGAATGGCGGTAATATTTCTGGAAATAGGTCAGGATGTGCATTTTGTCGGTGGAAGTCTTTCAGAAGCGCTGAACAAGGGTGTTTCAAGAGGTTATACAGAAGGCTTTTTAAGATGCTCTATTGTGGGAGACCCTCTTGAAAGAGTCAATACCAACGATAATACGCCCCCTGTGGTACATACCAAAATAACAGATGGAAATAAGGTAAAGATTGAGGTGTGCCCGAAAGGGTTTGGCAGCGAAAATATGTCCGCACTGAAAATGTTTACCCCTTCCGCTTCTCAGGAGGATATTATTGATTTTGTTACAGAAACGGTATCCAAAGCAGGAAGCAATCCCTGTCCGCCTATGGTGGTGGGAGTAGGCATCGGCGGCAACTTTGAAAAATGCGCATATCTTGCAAAAAAAGCTCTTTGCCGTGATGCGGAAATAAGAAATCCCAAAAAGCTTTATGCTGATATGGAAGAAAAAATGCTTGCAAAAATCAATATGCTGGGAATCGGTCCTCAAGGCTTTGGCGGAAGGGTAACAGCTCTTTATGTGAATATAGAACATGCCCCTACTCATATTGCAGGATTACCTGTTGCAGTAAATATAGGTTGTCATGTTACAAGGCATGCGCAAAAGGTAATATAATAATCTATAGAGCAGATTGAAAGGAATGATCGGAAAGATGACAAAAAAAATATTATTTATAGTAATTTTCTGTTGCTGCGTTGCTTTTACCGGTTGCTTTGAAGATATAAAAACACCGGAAAGTCTCGCTTCCGATGAGCTTTCCTCTCAATCGGAAAGCCCAGAATCGGAGCAGCCTTCCGAGAAAAAACTTAAAGCCAGAGACAGAGAGGTGGATACCGAAAAGGAATACGTATTCGACGACGCAGACATATTGAGCAAAGGAGAATATGACTCTATTAATACTTATACGGCATGGGTCTCAAAAGCATTCAAGATTAACGCTGCCGTTGTGCTTACAGATGATATTGAGGACAAAGAACCGGCAGATTATGCAAAGGACTACTATAATAAGCTTTATAAGGGAGACGGTATACTTTTTCTTATAAATAACGATACCAATGAGGATTATTTTTTCCGAAACGGTATACCGGCTGAATTTATTTCGGACAGCAGCGTTTTGATGCTGTTTTCGGAAATTTCGCCTATGCTTGCTCTGGAAGATTATGTGGGAGCTGCGGAACGTGCTCTTGAAAGCGCAGAAATTTATCTGCCCGAATATTTTACCGATCGTTCAGGCATTCTGAAAAAAGAAGAAATTGTCGAATATAACGCTATAATAGAAGGCGCTGCAGGAGATAATAGTCTTAATGTTTATTATGTTGAAGGTACGGCGGGCGACACTTTAGAAAAATTTTCAAAAAAGAGATTTGAGCTTTTTTATGAAAAGGACGCTGATGCAGCAATGCTTATTATAGACGGCAATAACGGCAGCAGTTTTTTATGCGCTTCCGGCAATATGAGCTATCTCAGTGACAGCAAGGAAGAACTTGAAAAGGAAATAAAATCATGCTATAGCAAAACGGACGGAGTCGATTTAAAAACCGCCTGTGAAAAATTTATCGGATTTGTTGAATAAGGCAAATACCCCACGTGGAATGCCACAGAACAGGAGAAGCAAAATGAAATTACTTGCAATTGACGGAAACAGTATTATGAACCGTGCCTATTACGGAATACGTGTTCTTACAAATAAAAAAGGCGTTTGTACAAATGCACTGCTGGGATTTATGAATATTTATTTTAAAAATTACGATATTATAAAGCCTGACTGCATAGCTGTGGCGTTTGATCTGAAAAAGCCCACCTTTCGTCATACCGCAGTTTCCTCATATAAGGCTAACCGTAAGGGTATGCCGGAAGAACTTGCTCAGCAGATGCCGCTTATTAAGGATATACTGAGCGCTATGGGTATAAAAATAATCGAATGCGAAGGATATGAAGCGGACGATATTTTGGGTACCCTTTCAAAAATGTGCACCGATACAGGCAATCAATGTCATATCCTTACCGGCGACCGTGACAGCCTTCAGCTGGTAAATGATAATGTTACCGTTCATCTTGCCACTACAAAGGAAACTATAATTTATACTCCCGAAAAATTTATGGAGGATTACGGCTTTGAGCCGATAAATCTTATAGACCTTAAAGCGCTTATGGGGGACAGCTCAGATAATATTTCGGGAGTTGCAGGGATAGGACAGAAAACTGCTTCTACCCTTATTACTAAATGGAAAACCATTGAAAATCTCTATGAAAATCTTGAAAATGCAAATCTTACAAAAGGCGTTCTAAACAAGCTTGAAAACGGCAGAGAGGCGGCAAAGGAAAGCAAATGGCTTGCGACTATAGTTCTTGATGCGCCTATAGACACAAATCCTGAAAGCTATGCTTTAAAGGAAGCCGACCAGGAGCGTTTAAGTGTGATCCTTACTGAGCTTGAAATGTTCAAGCTGCTGACAAAGCTAAAGCTTACTCCTGCTGAAATATCCGAAACGGCTGAAGCTGAGATAGTTTCTCAGTTTGACTGTGAAACAAGAGAGCTTACGGCTGATATTCTCGAAGAAATTTTAAAATCAGAAATGATTTTTTATACTATAGAAAATAAAGCTGAAAATAAAACTATATATATAAGCCGATTTGAAAATGAAAACAGATGTCTGATATATAGATCTGGTGACATCAGCTTTATACTGAAAATTTTAAGCAGTGATATACCTAAAGTGACATTCGGAGCAAAACCGCAGTATCATATTGCCTTCGAAAATCGCATGGAGCTGAAAAACTGCGTGTTCGACTGTGAGATCGCAGCATATCTTCTTGACCCTTCCGCAAGCGAATACAGTATTCAGCGGCTTTGCTTTAAATATAACCAGCCGTATTCTGAAAGCGAAGGTGAAAATAATGATTGCGCAAGCTTGCCCGATCTTTATGAAACTCTGAAAAAGCAAATTAAAGAACAGGGCATGGATTTTCTTATGTATGAGGTGGAGCAGCCTTTAACTGAGGTTTTGGCTTCAATGGAGCATAAGGGAGTTTTAGTAAATGCGGCAGGCGTAAGCGCTTTTGGAGAGCGTCTTAAAGATGAAATAGAGGGAATAGAATCCCAGATATATTTTATGTGCGGAACGGAATTTAATATCGCTTCTCCCAAACAACTGGGAGACGTTCTTTATGAAATGGGCGTTCCACTTAAAAAGAAAACTAAAAATGGCTTTTCTACGGGAGCGGAAATTCTTGAAGAGCTCAGGGACAAGCATCCGGTCATTGACCTTGTGCTGCGCTACAGAAAACTTACAAAATTAAATTCTACCTATGTTGAAGGACTGCTTAAAACCATCTCCGATGACGGAAGAATCCATACCGTTTTTAAGCAAACTGAAACAAGAACAGGAAGAATTTCTTCCACTGAACCTAATCTCCAGAATATTCCCGTTCGTACTGAGCTTGGCAGAGAAATGAGAAAATTTTTTACGGCTTCTGAAGGAAAGATTCTCCTTGACGCCGATTACAGCCAGATAGAATTAAGAATAGTTGCGCATATATGCTCCGACCCTGTTATGATAAACGGCTTCAACAGCGGAACGGATATCCACACTTCAACGGCGGCACAGGTTTTCGGAATGCCGGAAGAAATGGTTACATCTGAAATGAGAAGCGCTGCAAAAGCGGTAAACTTCGGAATAATTTACGGCATAGGTGCATTTTCTCTCTCAAAGGATATTAACGTATCTGTTTTTGAGGCAAAAAGGTACATTGAAAATTATCTGAAAAAATTTCCCAATATAGAAAAATTTATGAACGACACTGTTGAAAAAGCAAAAAAAGACGGATATGTTACCACTATGTTCGGCAGAAAAAGATATGTTCCCGAACTTTCCGCTTCAAATAAAAATATGCAGGCAGCAGGCAGACGTATCGCCATGAATACTCCTATTCAGGGAAGCGCAGCCGATATTATTAAAATCGCAATGGTAACGGTTTTCAGGCGACTGAAAGCGGAAGTACCTGAGGCAAGGCTTATTTTACAGGTTCACGATGAGCTTATTGTGGAATGTGAATATAAAGACGCTGACAAAGCGGCGGCAATACTTTCAGAAGAAATGCAGAATGCGGCACAGCTTAAAGTACCCCTTACCGCAGATGTAAACAGAGGTGAAAGCTGGTATGATGCAAAGGGCTGATATATTAAAATGTACCGCTGAAGATATTCCAAGAATTGCTATTATCGAAGAAAAATATATTCCGGGAGGCTGGTCTGAAAAGTCTTTTGCAGATTGGTTTAAAAATAATAATAGAGTGATTTTCAAAGCTGTCGTTGACGGTGAGCCTGTGGGCTTTATCAATGGTTCATGGATAATTGACGAGGGTGAGCTTTTGAATATTGCTGTTGAGGAAAATTTCAGAAATCAGGGTATTGCTTCTGAACTGCTTAAAGCTCTTGAAAATTATTTTACTGAAAATAATGTTAAAAAAATATTTTTGGAAGTACGTGAAAA